>VSPO01000160.1 GCA_009775375.1 Muribaculaceae bacterium
AAACCAATTTTCTCATGCCAAATTGCTGTATCATTGTCGGAAATCAAGGGAATTCCGGAATAACGTTGTTTCTTAGACTGCAAATTTAATGAAAAAACGCTTAAGTTGCAATGCACAGCACTCCATGCCGGACGCGTTGCGCTTTACGCAAGGTATGAAGTATGAAGGAGGAAGTCGCTCGTGTGGACTCGGTAGGCGCAGACCGGGGACGTCCTGCGCTCTCCATGCCTGACTGAAGGCGGGATCAGTCGAAGAGGGAGTCGGGCATGTTGGGACGGCGACGCTTCAGATGGGTGTAGGCAAGGTCGGTGGCTTCCCTTCCTCTCGGAGTGCGCTTCAAGAAACCCTCCTTGATAAGGAATGGCTCGTAGACCTCCTCCAGCGTGCCGGAATCCTCGCCAAGAGCCGTGGCAATAGTGGTCAGTCCCACCGGGCCACCCTTGAATTTGTCGATGATGGTCAGCAGGATGCGGTTGTCGATCTCGTCGAGGCCATAGCGGTCGATGTTAAGGGCCTCCAAGGCATGGCGGGATATGTCGATGTCGATAAACCCGTTGCCCTTCACCATCGCGAAATCTCGCACGCGTCGCAAGAGCGAATTGGATATACGCGGAGTGCCACGACTGCGCAAGGCAATCTCCTGGGCCGCCTCGTCGGAAATGCCCGTCCGTAGAAGGGCGGCTGAACGCTTCACAATCCTTTTCAGCACCTCATGGTCGTAGTATTCCAGATGGCAGTTTATGCCGAAACGGGCACGCAGCGGAGCCGTCAACAGGCCGCTTCGCGTCGTGGCCCCGATCAGAGTGAACGGCTGAAGGGTCAGCTGCACGCTCTTCGCCCCCGGGCCCTTATCGAGAAGGATGTCGATGCGGTAATCCTCCATGGCGGAATAAAGATACTCCTCCACGATGGGGTGCAGGCGATGGATCTCGTCGATGAAAAGCACGTCGTGGGCCTCCAGACTCATGAGGATGCCCGCAAGGTCGCCCGGCTTGTCGAGCACAGGGCCCGACGTCACCTTGAATCCTACCCCAAGCTCATTGGCCACGATATTCGAGAGCGTGGTCTTCCCCAGGCCCGGAGGGCCATGGAGAAGCGTATGGTCGAGAGCCTCGCCGCGCAGGCGGGCGGCCTCCACGAATACGCGCAGGTTGGATATAATCTTGTCCTGCCCGCTGAAATCGTCGAACGCCAGCGGGCGCAAGGCCTTTTCTATATCTTTCTCCGACTCGCGGGGTTGCTGAGAACGGATGTCGAAATCTTCATCTTCCATATTGCAAAGTTACAAATTTCAGCTGAAAAGATTGCACAACCTGCAATCTTTAAGTGCAATTTTGCCTCATGTCTCATTTATTTGAGCTAAATTCGCCCATAGTAATGCCAACGGCCCGCCGGGGAAGGCTTATCCGGCTTATTTATTCTCTCTTCAGGGCCAACTAAATAAAAGAGAACTATGGGAAAACCTAAATTAGTGATATCCACAGGCGCGGGAATCAGCGCCGAGAGCGGCATCTCCACGTTTCGCGACGCGGGAGGGCTCTGGGAAAACTATCCCGTGATGGAAGTGGCCTCGGCCGACGGATTCCGCAAGACCCCGGAGCTCGTCCATAAATTCTACAACGCCCGCCGGCGCGACTTGCTGACGAAAATACCCAACGCCGCCCACAAGGCCCTCGTGGACCTTGAGAAGGACTACGACGTGCGGGTCATCACGCAGAACGTCGACGACCTGCACGAAAGAGCGGGGTCGAAGAATGTGCTCCATCTTCACGGCGAGCTTATGAAGATGCGCTCCGTCAGCGACCCCGACTATATCGAGCCGCTCGACATGGAGCATCTTGAGACGACGCCCGCCACCCGAGGGAAACGTGGCGACCTCATGAGGCCGCACATCGTCTTTTTCCAGGAGCCTGTGCCCAACATAGAGCTTGCCATGGAATGGGCCTATGAGGCCGACATTTTCGTCGTCATCGGCACGTCGCTGGCCGTCTATCCCGCCGCCGGGCTCATGCAATGCGTGCGCCCCGGAGTGCCCGTCTACTACATCGACCCCAACCCGGCCGCGTCGGCCACGTCGCGGCCAGGCGTCACCGTAATAAAGGCCACGGCCACCGAGGGAATGAAGCAACTGGCCGAAATCTTGAAAAGAGATTGTTAAAAAATACAGAAAATGCCATGAAAACATGTTGAACAACATACGAGATGTTGTTCAACATGTTTTCGGTGTTTAGAAAATAGAAGTTTTTAATTACTTTTGTGAATTGGAAAACGAATGGCCTTCTTGTAATGGAAGATACACGTATTCCGCGAGATATAAACAAATTCAGATTAATCGACATGGCAAAAGTGAAAGGCGCCGTGAGCGTCAATTTAGAAAAGTGCAAGGGGTGCAACCTGTGTGTAGCCGCGTGTCCCACCTCCACTCTGTCCCTGCAGCCTAACGAGGTGAACGACCGCGGTTATCATTACGCCTACATGGTGAACCCCGACAATTGCACGGGATGTTGTTCGTGTGCATGGGTCTGCCCGGACGCATGTATAGAGGTGTATCGTGTGAGGCTGGATTGAATGCTTCGTATTAATGAATCAAAGAAGAGTAAGCAGTTATGAAAGAAGAGGTAAAACTAATGAAGGGTAACGAGGCCGTTGCACACGCCGCCATCCGGTATGGCTGCGACGGCTATTTCGGCTACCCTATCACGCCGCAATCAGAGGTGCTTGAGACCCTGGAGCTCCTGGCCCCGTGGGACACGACCGGAATGGTGGTGCTTCAGGCCGAGTCGGAGGTAGCGGCAATAAATATGGTGTATGGCGGGGCAGCCACGGGAAAGGCCGTCATGACATCGTCGTCATCTCCCGGCATAAGCCTGAAGCAAGAGGGCATCTCCTACCTGGCTGGGGCCGAATTGCCGGCGTTGATACTCAACGTCATGCGCGGAGGTCCCGGCCTTGGCACTATCCAGCCTTCGCAGGCCGACTATTTCCAGGCCACGAAGGGGGGCGGACACGGCGACTATCATCTCATCGTGTTGGCTCCGTCGACTGTGCAGGAGATGGTGGACTTCGTTGGCCTTGGATTCGACCTGTCGTTTAAATATCGCACTCCTGCCATGATTCTTGCCGACGGCATCGTCGGGCAGATGATGGAGAAGGTGGTGCTTCCCGAGCAGCGTCCACGCCGCACGGAAGAGGAGGTGCGTCGGCAATGTCCCTGGGCCGCCAACGGCCGCGAGGGGCTTAGAAAGCGCAACGTCATAACCTCCCTTGAGCTCGAATCGAGCAAGATGGAGGAGATCAACGACCGTCTGCAGGCCCGCTACGAGGAGATCCGCAAGGCGGAGCCGAGATGGGAAGAGATCGAGGTGGATGAGGCCGACTATCTGATCGTGGCTTTCGGATCGGTGGCCAGGATTTGCACGAAAGCCGCCATGATGGCCCGCGAGCAGGGTATAAAGGTGGGCATCGTGCGCCCCATCACGCTATGGCCCTTCCCGGAAGAGGCGGTCAGGAAAGCCGCAGAGGGGAAGAAAGGGATTCTTTGCGTGGAGCTTAACGCAGGGCAGATGATAGAAGACGTGCGCCTGTCGATCCACGACTCCATCCCCGTCAGGCATTTCGGAAGGCTTGGAGGCATCATTCCAAGCCCGCAGGAAGTGGTCGACGCTTTGACCAACAAACTAATCAAATGACCGATATGGATATACAAGATATAATGAGGGAGGAGAACAAGGTCTACTCCAAGCCCGAGCTCCTCGACGACGTTCATATGCACTACTGCCCCGGTTGCAGCCACGGCGTGGTGCACAAGCTTCTGGCGGAGGTCATAAGCGAACTTGGGCTGACCGAGCGCACCGTGGGCGTTTCCCCGGTGGGATGCGCGGTGTTCGCCTACAATTATGTGGACGTAGACTGGGTGGAGGCCGCCCACGGGCGTGCCCCGGCCGTGGCCACGGCAATAAGCCGTCTCTGGCCCGACAACGTGGTCTTTACGTATCAGGGCGACGGCGACATGGCAGCCATCGGCACGGCTGAGACTATCCATGCCGCCAACCGTGGGGAAAACATCGTGATGGTCTTCGTCAACAACGCCATCTATGGAATGACGGGCGGGCAGATGGCCCCGACCACCCTAATCGGGCAGAAGACGGCCACAACCCCCTACGGACGCCGGGTGGACCTCAACGGCTATCCGCTGACCATCACCAAGCTGATGGCCGAGCTCGACGGGACCTGCTACGTCACCCGTCAGGCCGTGCATACCCCCGCCGCTGTAAGGAAGACAAAAAACGCCCTGAAGGCGGCTTTCGAAAACGCCCTGGCAAAGAGGGGCACTTCGGTGGTGGAGATCGTATCGACGTGCAGCTCAGGCTGGAAGATGACTCCCCAGGCTTCCAACGAATGGATGAGCGAGCATATGTTTGAGAAATATCCGCTGGGCGACCTGAAGAACGTCTGACGGGCGGATGTTGGATTTATTTTAACGACAAGAATATCATGACACAGGAAATCATTATAGCCGGCTTCGGCGGACAGGGAGTGCTTTCCATGGGAAAGATCCTCGCATATTCCGGACTGATGGACGGCAAGGAGGTCACATGGATGCCATCCTACGGGCCCGAGCAGCGCGGAGGGACGGCCAACGTGACGGTCATCCTCTCCGACGACAGGATATCATCGCCCGTGCTCGACACCTACGACATCGTCGTGGCTCTCAACCAGCAGAGTCTCGACAAATTCTCCCCAAAGGTGAAAGCCGGGGGAATCCTCCTCTACGACACGAGCGGAATCCACAAGCATCCTACGCGCACCGACATCAAGGTGCTTCCGGTCAATGCAATGGGGGCTACGCTTGAACTTGGAAATTCGAAGGCCTACAATATGGTGGTGATGGGTGCGCTTCTTGAGGCGATGCCCCACAAGCTTCCGATGGAGAATGTGATGAAGGGATTGAAGAAATCCATCCCCGAACGCCACCACAATCTCCTTCCCCTCAACGGCGAGGCAATAGAGAAAGGCCGCTCGCTTCTCTCGCAGACCACGTGATTAACCGGACACGCTGACTACTACCGGACACGCGATTTCAAACCACGTTGATTACTGCAAGACACGCGTTTTCAAACCACGGGAACCACGAGATTAACCACGAAAACCACGTTTTTTTTGATTTATAATACACTTTAAATCAGCGTGGTTTCGTGGTTAATCTCGTGGTTTTCGTCCTATGTTGCAAACCAAATAAATTAACATTTTTAACAACATTAGTGAAAAATATATAGGCGC
>VSPO01000161.1 GCA_009775375.1 Muribaculaceae bacterium
CTCTTGGAAAGAGATATGGCTAACAAGAATCTCAACAAGGCTAAGGAAGCTAAGAAAGATGAGTTTTACACTCAGCTTGAAGACATAAACAAAGAGCTGCGTCATTACCGCGAACACTTCCGTGGTAAGACTGTGCTGTGTAACTGCGATGACCCTCGTGTCAGCAACTTTTTCAAATATTTCGCCTATAACTTTGAGTTCCTTGGCTTGAAGAAACTGATTGCTACTTGCTATAAGAGTCAGGATGTCAATCTCTTTTCGGAAGGGACAAGCGAACAGGCTGTATATCTCGTATATGAGGGCGATAAAAATGGAAACAACATCCCTGACGACGAGGAAATAGAAGTGTTACCACTCAAAGGAGACGGAGACTTTCGCTCTGAGGAGTGCATAGAGTTTCTGAAAGAAGCCGACATTGTCGTTACAAATCCACCATTCTCACTATTCCGTGAATATATAACACAACTCATCAAGTACAATAAAAAGTTCTTGATAATTGCCAATAAAAATTCTATTGCTACAAAGGATTTGTTTCCATACATTCAGCAGAATCAAGTTTGGTCTGGTTTTACACCATGGGCTGGAGGCATGTGGTTTGAAACTACTGGTGGCTTCTATGATAAACAGGTTAACGGAAAAACGGTAAGTAATGTACCCGCCATTTGGATAACAAATCTTGATCACCGTAAGCGTCATGAAGAGATTATCTTATATAAGACATATACTCATGAGGAGTATCCTACTTACGAAAACTATGATGCAATAGAAGTCGCCAAGACATCAGACATTCCGATGGATTATTATGGGAAAATGGGCGTACCTCTTACGTTTATAGATAAGTATAACCCAGACCAGTTTGAAATCTTAGGTATTGCAAATGGTAGTGAGCTTGGAGTAGAATGTGGAGTAAGTTCTAATCTCAATAATATTCAATTTAATACACTTGTGAAAGAAAATCCAAATTTGCGAAGAGGGAAAGTGTGCTACCGCGAAAAAGGAGGACTGTTAAAAGTATGCTACAATCGTGTAATCATCCGTAGAAAACAATAAGCCATGAAGATAGAACTTAAATCAATCAAGATTGCCGACCTTATCAACGGCTATTCCAATGACCCGGATACCGGTGTCAAGGGCTTTGGTGGAAAACTGGATATTCGCCCTCCGTATCAGAGGGAATTTCGCTATGATGTGAAGCAACAACAGGCGGTTGTGGATACAATACTCAAAGGTTTTCCTCTGAACATTATGTACTGGAGTGTTGGCGAGGATGGCAATTATGAGATGATTGACGGACAGCAACGCACTCTCTCCATTAGCGAGTTCCGTACTCATGGCTTCAATATCGAAGACCCCGACCGAGGCACTCTATATTTCTCAACGCTCACTAAAGATGAGCAAGAGAAATTTCTGAACTATGAACTGACGGTATATTTCTGCGAGGGCACGGACAAAGAAAAACTTGATTGGTTCAGAGTTATCAATATCGCCGGAGAGAAACTTCTCAACCAAGAGTTGCTTAATGCCGTTTATACCGGGCCGTTTGTTTCCGATGCTCGCCGTCATTTTTCAAAGAACGGTTGCCCGGCATACAAACTCGGAGCTGATTATTTGAATGGCAATGCCATTGAACAGGCGTATCTTTCAACCATACTCAAATGGGCGGCCCGGCATGACGGTGTCGCAAAGATTGACGAGTATATGGCATTGCATCAGTTTGATCCTAATGCCAATAAACTTTGGGCATACTTCGTGGCTATCATCACTTGGATTCGCTCGACATTTCCGAAATATCGCCGTGAGATGAAAGGTCTGGACTGGGGTGCAATGTATGACGAGTTCCATGAGAACACATACGACACTGATGCACTTGAAAAGCAGATACATGACCTGATGGAAGATGATGAGATAATGAAGAAGGCCGGTATCTATCGCTATGTCCTGAGTGGCGACTTACGAGACCTCTCATTCCGCACTTTCGACAAAAAGCAGAAACGCGAGGCATACGAGCGTCAAAAAGGCATCTGCGTCCACTGTCACAAGCATTTCAAGTTGGAGGAAATGGAAGCAGACCATATCACCCCATGGAAAGAAGGTGGCACAACGGTCGCCGACAATTGCCAGATGCTCTGCCGCAACTGCAACCGCATCAAAGGAGCAAAGTAACTGATTTATTCAAAGCCTAATTCTCCACGCATTTTCTTTGTCAGACCCTTTGCAGTCTGATTATATGCGTGGTGAATTATATTTTTCTCTATATCAAGAGGGATACTACTATTGAAGTCTATGGAAATCCAATGTCGTTTGTTCATGTGAAAACCCGGACGAATGCTTGAATACCGGTCTTGCAGGTCAAGAGAGAAATCCGGATCCACTTTTAGATTATAGAATTGCCAATGACCTGACAATTCCAAAAGGCAAAAGATTTTACCGCCTATTCTCAGAGCAAGCACATCTGGACCGAACGGCATATCTTCGGTAACGTGAGGTAAGGAGAGAGCAAACTCTCTTATTTCCTCGATATTCATCAGTCCCAGTCGTTGAGGTTGGCGATAAAGTTGTCAACCGATGATTCATCGAATAGTTCGGGAAGGTCGCCGGTGTTGATGTGATAGTCGTAATCGACCATCATATCATCAAGGGCATTTTCTCCGTAGTCATTGTACTCATCTTCCATAATATCATTTAGTATCAGTAGATTGTTCACCAGACTCCTGCGCAGCTTTTCGCCGGGTGTCTTTCGCTTTCTTCTTTGCTTCCTTTTTCGCTGCGTCATCTTGAAGCTGCTGTTTCAGAGATTTTACGATTCCCGGTTTCTCACGCTTAAATCGCTTTTCATAGAGATTCTCGATGTGTTGTGGCAGCGGTGTCTTCCACGGCTCCTGTTTGTGGTTGTCAATCTTGCGGAGTGAATCCGGTTTAAAGCCGAGTTCACGCGCCATCTGCACTTGCATATCAGAAAGATGGTGACGTATCTGCGCCACCATCCATTCCTCTATTATAGTGCGTTTTGATGCCATTACTTGGCAACTTCCTCTTTGAAGCAGTTGGCGGGTTTGAACGCCGGTATGTTGTGAGCCGGGATAACGATAGTGGTGTTCTTACTGATGTTGCGGGCTGTCTTCTCGGCCCTCTGCTTCACGATAAAACTTCCGAATCCACGGAGATATACGTTTTCGCCGTGTGCGAGACTGTCCTTCACAACGGTCATGAACTGTTCGATAACGGTAACAACCGCAGCCTTGTCAATTCCGGTTGTCTTTGCGATTCCATTCGCTATTTCTGCCTTTGTCATATTTTATGTAGCCCTTTGAATTTGATAAGTTTTAGATTGCAAAATTAGCGGAAATAACTGAATTTCGGAACGAATTACCTGCACAACGCCGCCTTTTGGCGGCCGAAATTTTTAGCAAAAATGAAGGTGACGGAGGTCTTAAACTCCGCCACCTTCATCGCTGATATGGCATTGGCTATGCTCTTTTCCTTTCTGCTATCATCTTCTTGTTGGCGTTGATGATACCGGCTATCTGTTCGGTGTACTCGCATATTCCGTTGGCGAATGCCCGACATTGGATTATGTGGTAGTCGTCAAGCGAGATTTCTATGGTGGCTATCTGCTTGTTGCCGATGTAGGCGGTGAGGGTCAACGTACTTTCTTTGAGAAAATATTTGGCGGTTCCACAACAAATAGATTGACTTTCTCCGATTTTGTAGTAATCGTCGATGGTGTCGATTGAGTGGATTTCAATCTCTCCGTCAGTCATCGCCATTCCGAAGTAGCGGGATTTGAGTTCCTCGAACTTGGCTTTGTCCTTGATGGCTTGCTGACGCTCTTTCTCTCTCTGCTCCTTGATGCGCTGGCGGTTGACCTTTGCCACATAAATGTCGTGGGCGGTTTTGAGGTCTTTGGGTGCTATCAGCGTGGGAGAATTGATGTCTCTGCCCATCTGCTCCAACATCTTGATGTAGTCAAACCACATACCGACATCCTTGAATTTGTATCCGTTGCGCTTGGCTATCTTGATGGTGTTCCAATACTTGTCAACATCTTCGGGATGGTGGCAAAGGTAGCGGAGCAACTCTATTTCGTTGGATTTCATCAGCGTCTCGGCTTTCGGATTGGAGAGCAACTGCTGAAATAGGCTCACGGGGTGGATATGGTGGCAACTGCCTTTGAAACCATTGCGTTTGATTGTGTCTGTGACCTTGATGCGTGGATATACCCATTCATCGGCTATACGCCAGAAGGCTTCGTTGTCACGTCTTATCTCGAATGGAGAGCAAAAGGAGAAAGTGTCAAAGTAGTAACCTCCCAATGTGCGTTGCAGTCCGATGACGGTTTTTCTGCCCTGCGGGTTTATCCAGTATTGACCGATTTCAAGATAGGCTGGCTTGGCTTTCGCTCCCTTGCGCATTTCAGAGAGCAACATCCACATCCTGACCACCTGATATTCCTCCTTCGTAGTGATTACCACAAAGTAGGATTTCTGCTTGATGACACGCTCCTTTGTGTCCTTGATTTCAAGTTGTGTGCCACACTCTGGGCAGAAACATCTTCCGTCACGGGTCTCGATAAACTCGGCTCCGCAGTCCATACAAGTGGATTTACCGCCTTTGAGCCTGTAAGCGAAATGCTCGTGTGTATTTCTGAACGCCCATTCCATTTGGGGAGTGGTGAGCGGGCTAAGTTGCCCACTCAGTTCCACTAACCTTGATTGTATTTTATTCTTCGGTTTCATCGTCTTTCAGTTTTAGAATTCTTCAAAAAGATTGGGGATTGAGTCAATCTCTGCTCCGGCTTTGGAAGCGGTGGCGGTCGGCTTGGATTGAGCCTTTGGCTGGGATTGTCTGCGGAGTTCTCGCAGTTGTTCCTGCTTGAACTGCTCCATAGCCTGCTCTTTGAGTTCGGCTTTATCCTCATCGGAGAGTTCCGGCTTGGATACCACGATGTTGCAGTTGACTTTGCCAACCTCCTCAATGTCAGCCTCGTCGAAATAATGGCATAGATAATTTATTACGGTTGCGTCATCTACCATGCACACACCGCTCTTCTGTATCTGTGAACAGAGGTAATTTACAGCCCCCTCAAAGCTCTTGTTGGGGTTTGCCATCTTGATAGCGAAGGCAGGTTCTGCGATGCAACGCTCTTGGAGCATC
>VSPO01000162.1 GCA_009775375.1 Muribaculaceae bacterium
AGATAGTCTGACAGGGCAGAAAGTTTGGTGATGGTTTCGATTTTGCGTGTGCGGAATTTCGAGTCGCTAACAAACTTTGCGAAAGGGATGTGACTTTTGACGACATTGTCTGAATCGGAAACCGCCACAAGCAAGCCGACCGAAAATCCGGCTTTCATCTCTTCTACTGTCAAGACGAATTCATTGCGGCTGTCGAGCAAGAAAAATTTATCTGTCCAGACCCTAATGCCTCCAGCCACGCCTCCCTGTCCGATAGCGTCGAACTTCTGCGGCTTCCCAAGGAAGAAAAGATCGTAGAGCGGATCGTTGGAGTAATGGGCGGTGCCCACGGACGTCATCATTGTAGAGAGCATGTTCCACAAAAGCCATTCGCCTCCGGGTCGGGGTAAGGTTTTCTTGGAGATGTAGGCATCTGCAGGAATACATCCGGCCAACGACAGCACAATACTTCCGACCTCAGGATGAAGCATGGCGGGCTGCCAAAGGATCAGATAAGAGCCTTTGTTTTCAGCTATGTGAGGGACGATGTCTCCTTTTGAAATAAGGTTGGCGGCAAGCAGCCATATTTTATGCATCGTCTCCAGCCAAGGCTGGCTCGTGGGATATGAAGAGGGATTAACTTTGCCAAGTCGCTCCACAAAATCTATGAACGCAATAGACGTGGTTTTTCCATTCGGGTCGGTGAGCACGACTTCGGTTTCATAAGTGCTTTTAAGATTAAACGACACTTCGACTCCGGCTTCAAACACCATCATGTCGTCGCTTCCAATCGTAGAGGTGAGCAACTGTTTTCGGAAGGTCGTGGCCGGTCATGGCGTATACGCAGGAGTCTGACCAGACTTTTTCCGCTGTCTCTATCATGTCGATGATTGTGTAGACAGGAAGGATCACTCCCATGACAGCTATCGGAGCCCCCATTCCGCTCATTAGGGAGAGGGTCAGGAAATAGCATCACGAAGAGGGAGGTGACGGCTATAAAGGCTGCGCATCCATTCATGTTGATGGTGGTGCAGAGAGGGAGGACGAAACGTGAGATTATGGAATTATTGAGAGCAGGCATTCTATGTCTTCAGGTGTCGTGCCCCAGTCTGTGACGAATCTGACCGGAGTCTCCGTTTCTCCACGTGGACCCCACAGTTCAAAGCTTGCGTGAGGCATAAGCGCGTCGATTATCTCGTTGGACAGGATGAAGAATTGCTGGTTGGTAGGGGAGTCCATGAAAAGCCTGTGGCCTTTTTCGAGCATCCCTTTTTTCAATGCCATGGCAGTGTCGACACCGTTGCGTCCGATTCTATCGTAAAGATTCCCACTGAACAATGCTTCAAACTGAAGACCGAGCAGACGACCCTTGGCCATCAATGCACCATGGGCTTTTACGTGAGTGAGAACATGATGGAAAAGCTCAGGATGACGGGTCACGACGGCCTCTCCGAAGAGGGTTCCGCATTTTGTGCCGCCTATATAGAAGATGTCGGCAATGGCAGCAATATCGCTAATTTTTACGTCGGGGGATGCGGCAAGTCCGTAAGCGAGCCGTGCTCCGTCGATGTATAGAGGAAGCTTCCATTTATTGCATATCTCTTTCAAGTCGAGCAGTTCTTGGAGGGAATATATTGTGCCAACTTCCGTAGGGAATGTGGCGTATACCATTCCGGGGCGTGCCATATGTTCCCATGTCTCGTCGGCATAGAAAGAGGTCATATAAGCGTTGATCTCGTCGGGGTTCATTTTTCCTTGACGAGAGGGCAAGGTTATGACCTTATGACCGGAGGCTTCCACAGCGCCCGACTCATGGACGTTTATGTGGCCCGTATCTACAGAAATCACAGCATCATATCTGCCTGCCACCAAATCTATGACAGTGGCGTTTGTCTGAGTCCCGCCAACAAGGAAAACCACGTCACCCTTGCCGGATTCAAGTCCGCAGGCTTCGAGAATCGCGGTTTGGGCTTGGGCTGTATATCGGTCGTTCCCATAACCGGGGGTCTGCTCCATATTGGTAAGCGACAGCCTCTCAAGAATCTCGGGATGGCATCCGCGCATATAGTCACTATCGAAATGCAACATATTAATGAGTCTGTTAGAATGGCACTCCGGTTCGCATGAATGACGAGCCCGTAAAAAAGGGAAAGTGCCAAAGGGTTGAAAATACGGCGTAAAATTATTAAAAAAATTGCCATCTGCCAACGATTATATTGCTTTTTCGAGGAAAAATAAGCTGATTATATGCGCAAGGAAGGTAGGTTTGTGCCGTTTCTTGATTATAGCCGCTATTTTTCGGCGAGTTTTCAATAAAAAGAGCATGAAAAAATTGATTCTTGGGACTTTCGCCGTTTTAATCGGCATTTTTGCCACAAATGCGCAGAAAGATTTTGTAAAGGGTGCTGACGTAGGTTTTCTTCCTGAGCAGGAGAGGAATGGAGTGAAGTTTCACGACCGCGACGGCAAAGAGCGTGAATGCCTTGACCTTCTAAAGAATGACTATGGTCTGTCGGCAATAAGGATGAGGGTTTGGGTGGATCCCAAAGATGGAGTCTGCGACAAAAACGAACTCCTTGCCATGGGAAAACGAGCGAAGGAGATGGGGATGGATTTCATGGTGGAAGTATTCACCATAATGAATATCAGCGTGTTGTAGAGTAAAAGGTGCAAAAATTGCAGTAAATGGACTTCTCAGCCCTAAAATTGCGCTCCCCTGGCTAAGATTTGGTATTTCAGGGTATTAGGCTATATAGTGATTGGATAAGGCAAAGAAGGTAATCAATGCGAATTGGTTAAGTATTTTATATACTTATTTACAATATTTAACGCTGCAAGATAAGCCAATTTCAATGCACATAGGGGGAAAGAACGACGAGAGAAGTCATGTCTTCCCGGAAAAATCGGGTCGAGGGGTTTCCCCTTGCAAGGGTGTTTTAGGTCAGACATGAGCGAAGCCGATGTCTGACAAAAACACATCTTGCACTGACTATCGAAAATATAAACCCCGACAATCACTGCCGGGGTATTCATTATATTACGAGTATCTGTTTACAGTTTAATTGTAACAAACTCTTTGCCATTGTAGCCTATGAGTCGGGAATCGTCAATGGCAGCGATGCGATAAAGAGGGTAAGGAATAGTGAAGTAACGATCAACGATATTGCCGTTCCAATCAATCTTGTAGATTGTCGGCGCATAGTTTTCAACATCAGAATATTTACATCCCCAATGCAGCGCGTATATATAATCGGGAGTGCAAGTTACATCTACCGTATGCAGTATGTTTATAGTCTCAAAGTCGGCTTCATCAAGAGTGTTTGTGTCGAATGTATCTTCGCCGATTTTTATCGATTTGATTATATTGCCGTTGGTGTCGAATATCTCTACAACTGGATGAAGTTTATAGGCAAATGCGAGTCTGTTATATTTATCAGAATACACCATTTCCCCAGCGTTAGGCATCCATGTCTGCAATAAGGGAGAAATGTTAATCTGACGGATGGTATCAATCTTTGAGGTTCCCAAATCGGCGGTCATGGCATATTGGCGACCGCCGTTTGGCTCCCGTCCAATAAAGACATATTTGTCAGAGCCGGTCATATATACATCCTGAACGTACTGCGAGAGAGGGAATGGCACGGCGCTGTTGCTGTCCATCAGATACTGCCGTGTTCTGACAAATGCTGTATCATTCTCAACGGAAAAAATCTCGCAATCGTCCTGCCCGATGACGCGAATTGCGCCATTGTCGGAGATAAAAGGATAAGGCATATAGGAGGTATAATAACCGTCCTCACGTTTGCCCATGTCCGGGCTTATATTAATTGTGTTGTTGGTGCTGTTGATAATAGCGCGACGGAGAAGCCGTTGACCGTATCCGTCCTCACATTCAAAGACAAACATCAATGTATCACCGGATATTTTCATGTCCGTGATATGACTTATTGCAGGTAACGGCTCTCCGATTATTTTAAGTTTTGCCGTTGTGGTAGTTGACTGCGCGTTGGCACACCCTGACATGAACAGGGAGAGTGCTATTACAGGTAATATCTTCATTTTATTTCAAGGGGTTTATATGGAATTGACTGCTCTTCTATATCTGATGAATTGCGAAACTTGCCGTCAGAACCTCTTACCATAATTCTGGCACCACCCATGCCTGAAGAAAGAAAAGTATATGGAGATTTGAAGTACCGGGCTATTGTTTTCGCAGCATCTTCGGGGCTACACCCCTTTTCATTGTCATATTCATAAGACATTATTGGTTCGGAGCATTTCTCAAATCCGGAACATTCCCAATTATACTGCCCCTCTGCATCCTGAATACGAAGTATCAATCCCGGCAGACCTCCGAATTTATAAGGGCCATAAGGTAATGGCAGTTCTGTGGTAAACCAAGCCTTGTATATTCTTCCGGCATATTCAGTAGTGGCTTCCTGACATTCATAGCCGAGAATAGTCATGCTACTGTCCGGCACAAAATTCCAAGCCAGTGTCGGCAGGAGTTCTTCGTACCGCAAGGTGCCTGTCATTATCGGTAGTCGATATTTGATATTTGCAGTTTTATTTTGCAGGCTTCCGATTATTTCAAGCGGCCACGGATTACCGGCAGGATTGGAATAAGTACTGGAACCACGTCGGCTTTCCTCGGTATGGATAGAATCGAAGTGTAACAGAATTTCACTGCAATCTTTATATTTTTCTTTTCCGATAAGGAGTATGCGAGTATCCTCCATATAATCCTTATCATCGGGGTGATTCTTATAACGAAGTTGATATGTAGCTTTATACTTTGCAGTATCAACAATTTTACCATTCTCTAATGATTGCGAGTATGGCGTCTGCGCGTTAGCAATAAACGACATCAATATCAACAATATACTTACTAACTGTTTCATAATCTTGTGTTTTTAGAATATTCTGAATCTGATTTTGAGCAACACACTGCGAGGGCGTATGTTGTAGATTGCCTTTGACTCCGTGAGAGCCGACAGACTGGAATATACATACGACTTGCGGTTGAGCAGGTTGTCGCATGACAGCGTAAAGCTGAAACGCTTTATGGTGTACTTCGCCTCGGCATTGAGCAGAAGGAAGGACTTGTCACCGTCGTTGAAGTTGTTGTAGTAATGGTAGAGCGATGTAGTCAGCGTAACGCCTCC
>VSPO01000163.1 GCA_009775375.1 Muribaculaceae bacterium
ATATCTCAACAACGGATATAGACCGATTTAAATTGGACAATAGCCGTTAAGTTTATTTAAGATGCGTCTGCCCTGAATCTCAAAGCGCACTTTGCAGGCCTACCGCGACAAGGGTATCCTGCCGTTCAGCCGTATCAGAAACAAACTTTTCTACCGTCCGGAGGACGTTGAGAGACTATTACAGTCGTCGTATCACCCAAACACATCACAACTATGAGCCATTATTTTATCGACAGGCAGGATCCGCGTGTGGCGGACCTGTTGCGCCGCCTCGGAAACATCGGGCAGGCGCTCGGACAAGTTGAATCGGTCGCACGCCCCATATTCAAGGGTGACAGATTCCTCACTAACGAGGAGCTGTCGCGCCTGCTGAAAGTAAGCCGGCGTACCTTGCAGGAATACCGAACCGCGCGTCTTATCCCTTACTACATTGTACAGGGGAAGGTCCTGTACCGGGAATCCGAGATACAGAGCCTTCTTGAAAAGGCGCACCGAAAATGCGTGGAGGAACAAAAGTGGTTGTAAGAGCCGATGAGTTCCGCAATATGCGCCACTATCAGACATAGGCGGGAACGGTCTGCAATCACAGACCGTTTCCCGTCTTGTTCCTGAAATTATATTTCCTTCTCTTTTCCATTGCTTTATCCATGCTTTCGTCAATCAAGGTTATTTCAGAACCGGATGCCTGCATACGCAGACGCTTCATGTCCTCATCCACCTTGCGGTCAGTCACCTGGGCATATATCTGGGTCGTGGTAATGCTCTTGTGTCCCATCATGCGGCTGACTGTCTCAATGGGAACGCCCATCGACAGAGTGATATGTGTTCCGAAATTATGCCTCGCCTTGTGGAAGGTAAGGCAGAAACCGTACTCCTTGCCGAGCTGCCGGGTAAGTTTTATCAAATAGGTTCTGCTATAAAGATTGAAAATCTTACCGTCCTGCCGCTCGTCCCTGTATTTCTCCATTATTCGCATTGGGATGTCAAGCAGGCGTATCGCCGAGCGACTGCCGGTCTTCTGCCTGTTGACATGTATCCACCAAGTTCCGTCGGGAGCCTGCGATATGTCATCCTCCGATAACTGTTTGAGATCAGCGTATGCAAGACCGGTAAATGTCGAGAAGATGAACCAGTCGCGCACCCTTTGGAGATTGGGGGCATCAATCTGTTTTTCCATAAGCAGTTTCAGATCGTCAAGCCTCATGTGGCGGCTCTTGCGCCGTGGCAACGGAGGATGGAGCCTCGCATATGGGTCACGGCGGAGCGTTCCCTGACTTACGGCACGCATCGTCATTTTCTTCAGACGGTAAAGGTGCTCGTGGACAGATTTAGGCTTTAGCCCACGGTCTGCGCCGAGAAACACCTCGAAGTCGTCATAGAAAGCTCTGTCAAGAGCGCGGAGCGGAACATCCTCCATATCCCGTTTCCCGGTTACAAATGCAGACAGATGACGGTATGAATTGAGATAACTTTCGTATGACTCTTTCGTGCGGTCAACGCCCACACGCTTATGAAACTCTTCGTTATGCTCACGGAAAAGGGCCAGAAGGGTTGACGGCTTGCGACCGATGCCCTTCATGGCGTTCTTCACAAGTTCGGCGGTGACGAAGCCAAGACTGTGCCTTATATCCTCGTAATGCTCGTTTATCTCAGCTGTCAGCGAGTCTATGGCGCGGTTCACAGTCACGGCATTGGCACTGCGCCCGTCAGCTCGCCCTTTTTCGGGATTCCATATTTCTGGATTCACAGACACTTTCGTTCCTATCTGCTCCCATTCGGCGTCTATGCTGACCTTGCACAGAAGCTGGCATGTCCCGTCCTTGCGGACTTTTGTCCGGTTGATATAGAAGAGTATGGCGAATGTACTGCGCCGTTTAGGTGTATTGTTGTCCTTATCCTTTTTCATGACTATGTGAGTTTTAGTTTATTAAATGGCGACAGTGAAGCGTGATGCTATCCGGCTGTCAAGGTTCTGTGTGTCCGTGCCGATTTTGTCATCGGTCACTTTCGCGTAGATCTGCGTCGTGGTAATCCGGTTATGGCCCAGCATACGGCTGACGGTCTCAAGCGGCACGCCGTGCGCCAGCGTGATTTCGGTGGCGTAGGTATGACGCCCGCAGTGATAGACCAGCTTGCGCTCTATGCCGCATATCTTGGCAATCCTTTTCAGATATGCGTTCAGGGTGGAGTTGCTGTACATCGGCAGGAGTTTCCCTTCAGGTGCCATTCCCCGGTATTTCTCGATAATCCTTAACGGCAGCTCAAGCAACGGTATCTCATATTCCATCTTCGTCTTTTTGCGCGAGGACCTGATCCAGACCGTACCGTCCTCGGCAGTTTCAAGATTATCCTCTGTCAGAAGACATATATCGCCGTATGGAATACCTGTATAGCAGGAAAACAGGAAGAGATCGCGGACATGGTAAAGACGGCTGTCATGGAGCGGTGTCGTCATAATCCGTTGTAGTTCCTCCGAAGTGAGGAACTTCTGCTCGCGCTGCGGCTTTTCTGCCTCATATCCGGCAAAAGGGTCGGCAGTGATGATGCCGTCGGTGATAGCCTCCGACACGATCATCTTCAGCCGTGTGGTATGGAACCCCACGGTTGATGTGGCGAGCCGACGCTGTGTACGCAGGTAGATGTCATACTTGTCTATGAAGGAACGGTCGATAGCTGTAAACGGAATGTCCGACAGCCTGTATTCCATTTCCAAAAATGCCGCCAGGCATTTGTAGGTGTAATTGTAGGATTTCAGTGTGCCATGAACCCGGTTCACACCGACACGCTTTGCGAAGTTCTCTATGAACGTTCTGAAATATCCCATCAGCGTTTCCTGTCCGAAAGCCATGCCCTGTATCTGGCACTTCACATCATCGGCGGTCACGCCCATGCGGACAGCCGACAGTTCCTGATAGACGGAAAGTGCGCTTGCCCTGATTTCGTCAAGCTGGCGGTTGATTTCCCTTGACGCGGCGCTCTTGCCAGTGGCACGGCCGAGCATCCATGCCTTAGGTGATGCCGAGAGTTTCGCGCTGAAAGCTGCCTCCGAGTATCTGCCTACGTTTATACGCCCCATCACCGGACACAGACCGTCATCCGACATCTCGCTCTTTTTAAGGTAGAACGAAACCTTTAATCCGCTCTGTTTCATAACTCTATTCTTTGTTTGCAAAATTAACTGATATAGAGCAATTTGTAGGTATGCAAAACGTAGCGGAACCATGAATAGGAATCACAGATGCCATCCCGGAGCCTATATTTCTTCGCAATGCCAGAGAAAATCGCTAAATTTGCAGTAGCAAAGATGCCTGACAAGCGGGTTCTATGACATAAGACAGGGATAATCATCCATCGGCAAAACCGTCTTCAAGACCGGATTCCGGATAGGAAAAAGGCAACGGATAGGTAGCGATTCTATCTCCTAACCCTTCCAAAAACCGAATTTTCCGCCGAAAGCACCATTCGGACGAACAACGCCGATCTCTCCTAACTCTCAACACATTACTTTATTCCCCATTTATTGCCATAGTCTCGCGAATTCTTTGTATTTTTGCAAAAAATTTTACCCATGGGGAGCGAATCGCTTGATTCGCTTCGTGTGGGCTTGAGAAAAATTTCCATGACTTTCGGAATGTTGTCATGGGAATCTTAGAGTAAACCGATTTAAACAAACTCTTAAGAACATATGCTGCCAGCTGAAACGTCGGCTAATCTTGACAGTAAAATTAATAAAGTCATGTTCAATGAATATGGCTTAAGTAAGTGTTCGGATTATGCCTATACTTGGATTGCCAATATGAGTGTCGGAATTTCGATCTGGGATGATGGCGTGATGGGGTTCCATCATAACTGAATCACGGATTGAAAATCCAGCGCTCAGATTGGATAAGACATGTATAGGAATAATCTGAACACTTACTTATTGGTTTATGCAGATATATTAACCGTCAACAATCATTATTAACTAATCAAATTCATTATCCGTCAATGGAAAAAGCAATTAGAACCCCGCTCATGACGCTGGTCATGCTGATTTTGATTGTCTTCTCTCCGGCAAGCTCATATGCCGCCTCCGATTGGACAGTCTCTCCCGCTGACTTTCGATATGACATGAGCCTCTATTTTAAGTTGTCGTCCGACGCTGTCAATCCGCCTGTCAACCAAGCGGACTACGAAATCGCGGCTTTTGTCGACGACGTATGCCGTGGCGTGGCAGAGCGGCTGCCGGGAGTTGATGACTGTCTGTATATGCGCATACGGAGCAACTCCCCGTCAGGCGAACAAATCTTGTTCAAGGCCAGAAACAAGGCTGGAGAATTGATTGAATTAAGTCATGCATCAATCATTTTTGAGGATGGAAAGGCTGTTGGCCTACCGTCAGACCCATATATTATGGAAGTAGTGGAATATTATGATGTCGAGATAACCGCTTCCGAAGGGGGATCTGTAAATTTTGAAAGCGGCAAATATGCCGGAGGTACAGAGATTTACGTCAAAGCTGTCCCCGATGAGAAATATAGATTTGTCAAATGGAGTGACGGCCCGACAGAACCCGAAAGAACCATTATTGTCAAAGAAAACACTTCATTAAAAGCCTTCTTTGAAAAAAACGTATTCACTCTCACTTATAAAATAGGCTCTGATCTCTACAAGCAGTATGACGTTGAGGTCGGAACAACTATCACTCCGGAGGAAGCTCCCGAAAAAGAGGGCCACACCTTCTCAGGATGGACTGGACTTCCCGAAACCATGCCTGCACACGATGTAGAGGTGACAGGAAGTTACTCCGTTAATTCATATACACTTACATACAAGATTGACGGTGAGGTATTCAAAGCAGTCGAACTATCCTATGGCGAGACTGTAACTCCGGAAGAAGCTCCCGAAAAAGAGGGTCACACCTTCTCAGGATGGACTGGACTTCCCGAAACCATGCCTGCACACGATGTAGAGGTGA
>VSPO01000164.1 GCA_009775375.1 Muribaculaceae bacterium
GTGCCAGTACAGTTGACAAAAGAACTGATATTAAAGAGAACTGATATTTCCTTGTCCGAATAAATTTGTTCATTGGTATATCAACTTCATATTGTGATTTAGATGCAAAAATACAAAGAATATCTGATATGAACAATTTGTCTTGCTTTTCATGATGGACTGAGCGCGGACTCGGCGGGTTTCAAACCACGGGGTCGGATTCGGGGCTTGCAAACTGAAAAAAAGGCCGGCTCCACTGGGAAGCCGGCCGGGGATATTAAGATAAGAGGATAATTTGTGTTTGCGGTTTGTAGGCGAAGGATCAGAGCACGCCCTGGGCCATCATGGCGCGGGCCACTTTCATGAAGCCTGCCACGTTGGCGCCCTTCACGTAGTTGACGTAGTCGGAACCATCCTCCTTGCCATACTTTACGCATTGCTCGTGGATGTTCTTCATGATGCTTTTCAGCTTGTCGTCGACCTCCTCCGCGCTCCAGGAGAGACGCTCGGAGTTCTGGCTCATCTCCAGGCCCGAGACTGCCACGCCTCCGGCGTTGGCTGCCTTTCCGGGGGCATAGAGAATCTTGTTGTCAAGAAACTTCTTGATTGCTTCCGGAGTGGAGGGCATGTTGGCGCCTTCGCTGACTGCAAACGTGCCGCCATCGAGAAGGGCCTGCGCGTCGTCGCCGTCGATCTCGTTCTGAGTAGCCGAAGGCATAGCGATGTCGCACTTCACGTGCTTCCAGGGACGCTCACCGGGGATGAACTGTACGTCGGGATATTTCTCAGCCACTTCACGGATGCGTCCGCGATAGTAGTTCTTGAGCTCGAAGATATATTCGAGCTGCTCAACGGAGAAACCATCCTGCTTGATGATGGAGCCGTCGGAATCGCTCATGGAGACCACGATGGCGCCAAGCTCGGTCAGCTTGCGCGTCGTATAAGTAGCCACGTTGCCCGATCCGGAGACAGCCACTTTCTTCCCTCTGATGTCGATGCCCTTGGTGGCCAGCATGTTGAGAAGGAAATAGCAGTTGCCGTAGCCCGTAGCTTCAGGACGTATCAGCGAGCCGCCGAAATCGAGACCCTTGCCGGTGAACGTGCCGGAGAACTCGCGGGCCATCTTCTTGTAGTAGCCGAACATATAGCCTACCTCGCGGCCGCCAACGCCTATGTCGCCGGCAGGCACGTCGGTGTCAGGGCCGATCTGGCGCCAAAGCTCAGCGATGAAAGCCTGGCAGAAACGCATGATCTCCATGTCGCTCTTCCCGCGTGGGGAGAAGTCGGAGCCGCCCTTGCCGCCGCCCATCGGGAGAGTGGTCAGCGAGTTTTTGAAAGTCTGCTCGAATGCGAGGAACTTCAGGATCGACTGGTTGACGGAGGAGTGGAAACGGATGCCACCCTTGTAGGGGCCTATGGCGTTGCAATGCTGGATGCGGTAGCCCATGTTGTTGTGCACCTTGCCTTTGTCGTCGACCCAGCTGACGCGGAAGGAGAAGATGCGGTCGGGGATGCAAAGACGCTCGATGAGGTTTTCGGCCTCAAACTGAGGGTATTCGTTATAGACGTCCTCGATGGTGCTAATGACCTCTTCCACGGCCTGGAGATACTCCGGCTCGTTGGGGAATCGACGGCGCAGGTCGGCCATCACTTCAGTTGCTTTCATATATTTTCAGAATGTTAATAAAAAGTTCTTACCTATAGAAATCCGCGATTAGAAAACTGCCTTAATGTCTCATCCTGCCTTTGAATGGCGAAGAAAGAAAGGAAGCTTAAATCGCGAAAACGGTGCAAAGTAACAAATAATTCTTCAATTCTGCAACAATATGCAATAAAAAATTAGTGATTCGCCTCAAAAAAGTTAAAAATTCGATATCTGGGAGTGTGGCAACGATGCCGCCGGAGGTTTCGACGACGTGTGTTGGGTATTGAAAGTTTTTTATTAATTTTGCGACATGCAATGGATTTCTGACATATTCATGAGGCATTCCCCCTTGCAGGCCGTGATAGTGCTGTCGATAATCATAGCCTTTGGTCTGGCGTTAGGGAAATTGCGCGTCAAGGGGGTCTCCCTTGGCGTTACGTTCGTGTTTTTCGCCGGCATCTTCGCCGGGCATTTGGGCCTCTCGATCGACCCCGTAATTCTTCACTATACGGAGAACCTCGGACTCGTATTGTTTGTCTACGAGCTCGGACTTAAGGTCGGCCCCGGCTTCTTCAGCTCCTTCCGCAAGGGAGGGCTGGAACTCAACCTGCTGGGGCTTGGCGTCATATTCATAGGGACTGTCATGACCGTGCTGATATCCCTGCTTTTCGGCATCCCCATAGGCGACGCCGTCGGCGTCATGTGTGGCGCCACCACCAACACCCCCGCCCTCGGAGCCGCGCAGCAGGCTTTGGCCCAGTTTGGAATCTCCGCCAACGGGGCGGCCCTTAGTTGCGCCGTCACGTATCCATTGGGCGTTGTCGGGGTCATTCTTGCAATAATAATTATACGAAAATGCCTTATCCCGGCCGGAATGCCTCTGACTGCTGCCCGGCAAGAGGAGGACACGACATTCATTGCGGAGTTCAGAATCTGCAATCCCGCCGTCTATGGCATGACCGTCAAGGAGATTTCAGCGTTGTGCAAGACGCGTTTCGTCATATCAAGACTCTGGCACAACGACGACGTCTCGATGCCCGACTCAAAGACCGTCCTGGAGAAGGACGACCGTCTCCTGGTCATAACCACCCCGGAGGACTGCGACAAACTGAAAGTGCTTTTCGGGGCGAAAGAGGACCGCGACTGGAACAAGAAGGGGATAGACTGGAACAGGATAGACCACCGTGTCGTGTCGCGCAACATAATCGTCAGTCGCCCGTCGATCAACGGCAAGCGTCTCGGCTCGCTCCGTCTGCGCAACCAATTCCATATCAACATCAGCCGTGTCTCCAGGAGCGGATTGCATCTTCTTGCCACGCCGGAGCTTGTGCTTCAGCTCGGCGACACACTGACGGTGGTGGGTAACGACGAGGAGATCGACAAGGTGGCAAAGATACTTGGCAACACGGCCGGGAAGCTCAACGACCCTAATCTCGGGGCGATCTTCGTCGGAATCGTGCTTGGCCTGGTGGTGGGCTCCATCCCCATCATGTTGCCGGGCATTTCAGCCCCTGTAAAGCTCGGCCTCGCCGGCGGCCCCATAATAATCGGGATACTCATAGGCAGGTTCGGCCCGATGTTCCGTCTCGTGACGTATACCACCCACAGCGCCAATCTCATGCTCCGGGGAATCGGACTGTCGCTCTATCTTGCCTGCCTCGGTCTTGACGCCGGGGCACAATTCCTCGACACCATCATGCGTTCGGAGGGTCTGCTGTGGATACTGACAGGCTTCCTCCTGACCGTCATCCCCGTCCTCATCATGGGATTCGTGGCAATGAAATTCCTTCGCCTTGACTTCGGCCTGACGTGCGGGATGCTATGCGGGAGCATGGCCAATCCCATGGCCCTCAACTACGCCAACGACATCGTTCCCGGCGACTATGCCACCGTCAGCTACGCCACCGTCTATCCCTTCTCCATGTTCTGCCGCGTCATCATCGCCCAGCTTCTCATAATCTGCATGGTTTAGAGGGCTGTTTGTAAATTGCATTTAGTGTAATTTTGACAATATAAGGTGATATTTGGTTGGCATATATCCATTATTCAGGCCAAATCTTTGACAAATGCGCAACAATTTATTGGTTTAACTATTATTAACAATCATTTGTTGCAATCCCCATTGGTTTACTAATCAGTAAATTACATATTAGCATTGTAATTTTGGCCTTGCCCTTGACATAGCTTTGTGAAATAAACTGATATGTTTCTAAGTTATACAGATATATCTAACTAACGAATAATACATGAGTGAAATTACAAACATATCAAAAGC
The DNA here is from genome assembly GCA_009775375.1 of Muribaculaceae bacterium. Taxonomy (GTDB): domain Bacteria; phylum Bacteroidota; class Bacteroidia; order Bacteroidales; family Muribaculaceae; genus Lepagella. Next base: position 3,900 of record VSPO01000164.1, read on the forward strand.
GATTGCCAATAGGTTTATCCATACGGGGAATCTACTTTCATATTTCTTGACCGCCATTTGCCTTGCATCTTGCAATGGATTGAGTGGACGGGGTTATCACGAAAACATTGTCGTAAGGATTATCATCATGCCCGATGAAATGAAGATTGTCGGAAGCGACAGTACTTATGCAAATAGCAAAAGCATGAAAATAATCGCATATGTAGATTCTTCAGGATGCACCTCCTGCAATATGAAGTTGCAAGAATGGGGGTATTTCATGAAGCGACTTGAGTCTTCGGTCTCAACAAAAGAAGTAGATCTTTGTATTATCTCTAATTCCACTAATGAGCACAAGCTTGAAGCGCTTAGAAGAAGATCCGGCTTTGGATACCGGATTCTTATAGACAAGAGTAATTCGTTCGTGAAAAGGAATATAATGGAAGAATGTGACGGAAATCCCGTGTTCCTGCTTGATTCCATCAACAGGGTTGTCATAGCAGGTCATCCATTGAACGACAGCAACATTATGAGTGCGTATCTTCGATTTTTCAATTCCAATATACAATAACATTTAATTTTTTTTTGATTATGAAAAAGAGAATCATTTCAATCATTTCCGTGACAGCCATCCTGTTCGCCGGGTTGTCCATCACCGACACCCAGCCTCAGGCCAACGCGCAGCAGCGTCCGCCTGGAGGAGACTCAATCCCCGCTCCACCGCCATCCTATCCCGGGACTCCGGATCCCAATAATCCATTAAATGGAGTAGAAGTGCAATGTGCTTTTGATTATAATTACAGTTGCGGAGTATATTGCACAAAATGTCGTGTTAAATATCATGGAACTTCTTCACTATATGAAGTTGTCTAAACTAATTTGATTTGTGAAATTTTTTAAGGAAAATAACGATAAAGGCAAGGAAGTTCCAACC
>VSPO01000165.1 GCA_009775375.1 Muribaculaceae bacterium
GGTGAAGCCGGTTCAGTACATCGGCGGTCGCAGTTGCGCTTGCCACGCCGTTGCCTTTACCTCCAAGTCCGTTGAGATAAAAGACATTGTAGCGGATTCCAGCCACATCGAGCTTTGACAACTGCTCCAGAATGTCGGAGGCATGATAGCCTTTGTTCATTCGGTCAAGCGTCGGGTCATGGGCTGTCTCTATGCCGATATTGATACAGTCGAGTTTTAGGTGGCGGAGATTTTTCAATTCCTCCACCGATTTGGGCGTGATGTCGGTCACACGGGCAAACATTCCGAAAGATACCATGTGAGGGAGATACTTGCGGAGCAACAATGCCACATCCATAAGTTTGTTGTAGTTCAATGCGAATGGATTTGCGCCGGTGAGATAGACACGTCGGGCGCGAGGCTGCCACCGGCGTATCACTTTCAGATCTTCCTCAACCTCGGATAGTGGCGACATACGAAACGGTGTGCCGTGGTAGAGGCTGCAAAACTTGCATTTGTGCCATGTGCAACCGGAGGTAAGTTGCAAAAGTTGCGAGTTGGCTTCGTATGGCGGTCGCCATACCTGACCCGTGAAATGGAGCTGCGGAGATATCATATCTCGATTATTTTCGTTAATTTTACAGCGCAAAGTTAGGAGAGAATCAGCGATAAAGCAATAACTTACCGATTGGTTTGACCCTTACCGAAAAGTTTGTTTTGCACAAAACCAATAAGTTCCGACATCGAGAAAATGACAAAAAAATTGGACTATGAATATTGCAAGGCCCCTCCCATGCTTGAATGGATGGGTAACAAATGGGCTTTGGTGGTGCTTCTGAAAGTTTCGGAGAATGAGCCTGTGCGCTTCAACGAGCTTTACCGTACAATCCCGGCTATATCAGAGAAAGTCCTCTCCCAAGTCCTGCGCCAATTATATACCGACGGGATTCTTGACCGTCAGCTTTATCCCGATGTGCCTCCGAGGGTCGAATACTCGGTTTCCGATTTCGGCAAGACGCTGTTACCACTTGTTCAAAACCTTATAGATTGGGGGCGCGAGAATTTTGACACGATAATAAAGAACCGACAACGTATCAATAACAATAATGCTGGCTAATTATGAGTAATCCAGTAATAACTGTCATACAACCATGTGTAGAGTTGCGTCCGTATGTTCGCTATTACTGGATGATTCAGAGTAGTGAGTGGTTCGGTGTTCCAACTTTTCCGATTGGTTGTCCTCAGATTATTTTCCATAGGCAATCGCCGCTGTTTATTCCGGAATTATCCGTTTCGCAGGATAAGTTCACCATTAGCGGTCAGGTGAATTTCCCGGCTCATATAGCGTCGGCTGGTGATACGGAGATGATTGTAGCCGTGTTTTATCCTCATACAATAGGAGTGTTTATCGACACTCCGCCATCTGCATTTTACAACTCTGAAATATCGGGATTCGACATTGGGAATAAAAATCTTAATGGTCTTTCCAATCGGATTTTCAATAGCGAGAATACACATCAGAGCATTAAGATACTCGAGAGTTGGCTTTTGTCAAAGTTGAAATACCAATATGACACACTGAATTTGAAAAGAATAGGCGCAACCGTCAATTCTATCATGAGGAGCCCCGTGCTGCAAGTCAGTGAGTTGGCTGATATAGCCTGTCTTTCCCAAAAACAATTCGGGCGCGTATTCAACAGTCTTGTCGGTATGATGCCAAAGGAATATGCTCGGATTGTCCGTTTCCAAAAATCAATGTGGTTGTTGCAGAATCATTGTCGGGATTATGCCGAAATTGCCTATTGTTGTGGATACTCCGACCAATCGCATTTCATCCGTGATTTCCGGCAGTTCAGTGGAGTAACACCATCGCAAATCTCAAATCCATATTCCGACCTGTTCACAACTCTGGTATAATGTCCGTTTTATTCTATTTGGCATGGATTATCGGCAGTAACTTTGCCACAAAATATTAGATAATGGCCAAGACAACATTAATCATTCCTAATGAGGAGCAATCAAGATTTTATAAACTAATATTTGATGGCTCATCATTCAGTTGGGCAATCAATACCATAGAGTCCCTTATAAAGGATGAAAAATCGTATTTCCCTTTAATGAAGTCACTACGAGAGAAATTTGGATATGATAATGTTGAAGATATAGATCATTATCATAACAATACGTATTTCGATCCAAGTTACAAGACAACCGAAAAGGACTCATGCGACTTTCTTATGATAGGAGTTTCATCGAAAAATTATCGGACATCGCATTTTTAACATTTGCCGGATTTTCAGTGGTAACTGTTCTGATTATTACGTTGAAGTGCTTGTCTTTATATCGGACAATGCTGGACAGATGCCGAACAAGTGTTGGATTATCAGGTTTTTAAGTGAACAATTTGGCAAGTGTCCACGTTGTTTGGATATACCGACAACCAATCCGAGCCCCGATTGTTCACGGTCGAGGCGCGGAAATAAAAAAAGTTGGGAAATGTTGGGTAAAGTGTGGGACATGTTGGGAAATCGGCATACCCTCATAAAACCATCCTCAACGAAGATGCGTTTGTCGATTATAAGCATGGGTAAAGGGACAATATGGTTCCGCCCAATATGGTCAGCCGGCTGTATCCGGAAACAGCATAGGGCAGACCGCATACAGTACCCGCGCAGGGTTAACGCGCCAGCCTGTTCAACTCTGATATAATCTCTTCAGATAAATTTCTATTTCAGGAAATATTAAAATGCAAATATTCGGAATTGGTATCACTATTTCAGCATATAGTCAAAGACGGGTCTGATGGCTATGGTATATCCATCATGTATCACATCCTCATCACTGTGGTCAGTCAGCAGGAGCAGATTCTCGCATCCTGTATTCCTTGCAGCCAGTAATAAGCCCGCAATCTCCCGTTTTCTTGTTTTTTCGGATGAAATGTCATAGGAGACCTGTACGGCAAGCACCGCTTTCCGGTCTTTACATACCACGAAATCACATTCTCCATACCGGTTGCTGAAATAATATATGTCTAATCCCTGCCGTTTGTATTTCCTCAGCAGTTCCATATATACGATTGTTTCAAGACGCCATCCGAGATTGTCTCCGGCAAAAGCGTCGGCCCTCTTGTTCATCAGGGCAACGTCTATGGGGTAAACCTTCTCGTCTATAATTCTCTGGCGGCTCTTTGGGGAATATTTGTGTAATCCTACCAGCAGATATGCCTGTTTGAGATAACTGAGGTAATTCTTTGACGTGTGCTGCGACTTGAACCCGAATGTCTCCTGCAAAGCCTTTTCCACCACGACTGTAGGGGCTATATTAAGAAGATGATGCGACATTTCCTCAAAAGCCGAGGTATGCACCACCCTGAAACGCTGTTCGATGTCTCGTTTAAGTATGTTGTTGACAAGACCGTTTATATAGTCCCTGTGATTGCTTATGGTCAGAAGCTCCGGAAATCCGCCCTGACGCATATAATCGTCAAACGCTGCCCTGCGTGTGGCTATCGCCTTGGTTGATTTTGATTTTGTGTCAACACCACTTACTTCGCAATATTCAGAAAATGAAAAAGGATAAAGCTTTATCGAATGATGGCGGCCGGTGAGATGTGTGGCGAGTTCCCCGCTTAGCAGTTTGGCGTTAGACCCCGTGATTATGACGTGCATCTGTTTTCTCAAAAGGCGGTTCACAAACAAATACCATTCCGGGATATTCTGTATTTCATCAATGAACAGGTAGTTGAAATCACCGTTGATTTTATACAGCACTTCCAACACATCGTTAAGGTCATCTCCCTTAAGATGTATGAGACGTTCATCGTCAAAATTGACATAGGCGAACTTCACACCGCTTCTCATAAGAGCATTATAACAGAGGGTCGATTTGCCGCTGCGTCTCACGCCGATCACAACCTGAGCCTGAGTGCTGTTGAGATCAATGCTGTCTTCCTCTTTTCGTTGGCAGAATCGGATGGACTGTTTGAGTGCCAATTCCTCCACCTGATCTGTGAGTATAGTTTCAAGTATTCTTTTATCCATAATCAGTTTTTTCGTGGCAAAGGTACAAAATTAAATTGAATAAAACGCACTAATCGGTGCAAAAGCGGATATAAAAACGCACTAAGATGCTGTAATTAACAAATGTAAAATGCACTATTTTGCTATATGAATTTCCTATTGAGCTTATTTATAGTTGTTTGATCGATGTAGCGTGAACTGATTATTTTGGGGACTGAAATTTGGAGGATTCAAATTAAATGACTAACTTTGCACTCAAACAACGAGAACATTGACAGCCTCGGCATCCATGATTCAGGCTTGAACGCAAACGCCCGTTCAGCCGATTGGCGAAAACTCCGACGCAGGATGCTGAAAATCGTTGAAATTCGCAGGTGTAAGGAGGGTAAAATCAGCCCCTCAAAACACACCTAACAACTTGATAATCACTTGGTTCCATATGAGGCTCCAATACACCGGCTACCCGAACCATCCGGATCATAAATTTTGGTTTGATTCCACGTGCGAACCGAACCAAATCCATCTCCGGCGCCAAGTCCGTACCGTATAGAATTCGACATAGAAACAACCGGAATACGGCTGTTTGTTTAAGCCGTATTTCCAAGTTGGGAAAAGTTGGGAAACTTTGTGGAAAAGTTGAGAAATTACTGACAATCAGCAATCTTTTTCCGCATTATCATCGTTACACGGTCAAAAGCGAAAGCGCATCTATCCCATGCGACAGCTTTTGAAAATTCCGGGTCAAGCCGAAAGCACGGTGCATATGTTAAATTGGGCAATTAGAAGTGTTAAATTTTTAGGCGTAGAGTTTGAC
>VSPO01000166.1 GCA_009775375.1 Muribaculaceae bacterium
ATAAGTAAGTGTTCAGATTATTCCTATACTTCGATTGCCGATATGAGAGTCGGGATTTCGATTTGGGATGATGGCGTGATGGGGTTCCATCATAACTGAATCACGGATTGAAATCCAGCTCTCAGATTGGATAAGACAAGTATAGGAATAATCTGAACACTTACTTATATAAATACGCGACGACCATAGGCTGTGAAGCAGGGAATTCTTTGAAGGACATTTTTTTGCAAAACAGTCGATAAATATCGAAATTTTTGTCTATTTTTGCAAGGTGGATTGTTCGTATCCGCAAACCTTATCAAAAATCTAAAGCTCAACATGAAACGCATCCTGACCATTTTATTGACCATATTGGTCATGTATGTCCCGGTCTTTGCTGACCAGGTCAGCTACGCCTACGACAACGCCGGCAATCGCATCAAAAGAGAAATCGTGATTGATACCCGGGTTGTCGACGAGTCGGGGAATGTGAAGGAGCGAATGAGCTACGATGCGTGGGGCAATCTCCGGGACCCGCAGACACACAAGGTTTACGAGGCGGGGAAGGCTCCGGGACTGATGCTCGGACGCGGATTGCAGAGCCTCGGAAACCATGCCTATTTCGGAGAGCCAATAATATCCACAAAGGACTTACTTATTGGGACTGCATTCGGGGCATTAACCGCCGGAGCAATAAACGGCTCCGCAGCTGCCTACGAAGGAAGGAATTTCTGGACAGGCGAAATGATTGCTAAAGGGAAAGGAACATTTTCCTTCAATAATCCACAAATAAAGATAATCCCAGAGCCGGAAGTTAATCCTGCCAATTCCAACTTGTCGGATGTATCTCCAAAAGTAAGAGGAATTGCAGACAAACTGCTATCTGGAAAAAGAATACCATTAAGGGATTATCAAGAGGCTCATTTCGTAATTGAGGAAGGAGGGTATAAAATGGATTTCCGCATTGAAAATCATGGAAGACTAAATAACGTATTCAAGGATTTAAATATAGATCCAACAATCAAGATAAGACATATGAATATACAACTATATGAATGGAACGGTAGAAAATATATTGAAATTCCGGTTCCGGGATATGGACGAGAAAATTATCATCTTTTTTTAAATTTCAAAAAAATAATATGAATTATAGTAATAATGAAATAGATTATACAGGCGCAAAGGCATTGGTGTTTTTGCATGTGATAGATAGTATAAAATCTGAAGGCATACTGTATGTTGGGAATAATCTGGATATAGCCTATGAAGAGGGAAACCTCTTGGGATTGAAAGATTTTACAATCGAAAGGGGGTCATTTTACGGATGGTATGACAACGCTATTGGTTTGACATCCGAATGCAAGGCTTATTTGGAGAAACAATTGACAGAAGACAAATACGATATTCAATACTTCATTCATTATGCGGTTTATCAAGGTAATAAATGTATAATGCAAGTGTTTGACGGAATTTGTATAGGCATCGATAAGAGCATAAAAATACCGGAATGGCTGCTGAGGGAATGCGAGAGAAATAAGATATGGATAAGTTTCTCTGATGAAGTCAAGTAAATAGCTTGTGAGATTATGCGGAAGGAATTTATAAACAGCCATATCGAGCGGTTGCCTTACGAAGAGGCGGGTCAATATGAGAAAACGGGATTGTATATTGAAGGCTGCATAATCGGTGATTTAGAGTTGATGGCATGTGTGTTTGAGAAACCCGTGGAGATAAGGAATTGCGTTATCCATAAAATCAATATTTATAATGCTTGGTTTTGCGACGGACTTTTATTTTGCGATAACGTTGTAATGGGAGGAATTGATTACCAAGCAGGAGGTCACAACAAAGAGTCTTTTATTATGAAAAACAATATTTTCAAGGAGGAGGTTAGATTCTTCGACTGCTCATTTGAGGCGGAGGTAAGGGTAATATCGAATATCTTTGAAAAGGGAAGTGATTTGCTGACCAAAGAGAATCCGGGGTTTGACAATCGTTTTGAAAACGGGGTTGTGACTGAAAACAATATAGGGAAACTTGACATTTGGTAGGACTTATAAAAAATCGAGACATGGTAAGATACATTGAAAAAGGAGATATTTTCCGATTGGAGGGAGTGACGAGTTATGCCCATGGGTGCAATTGTGCCGGGGCGATGGGTAAAGGTATCGCTGTCAGTTTCAAGCAGCGGTTTCCTGAAATGTATGCCGAATACAAAGAGCTTTGCAGGAATGGGCAATTCAAACCGGGGGACGTGTTCGACTATGATTACGGCATAGGACACGTATACAATCTTGGCACTCAGCAGACCTGGCGTACACGCGCCCGCCTCGAATACATCGAACAATCCGTCGCAAGGATGATGGAGATGTCATCATCCGAGGGCGTACAGAAAATCGCCATGCCCGCCATAGGAGCCGGACTTGGCGGACTGCGATGGGCTGATGTCAGGGATGTAATAGAGAAAGCAGCCGGAAGCAACCCATCGGTTGAATTGATTGTAGTTGAAAACTACAGCCCCGAATAAGAAAGTGCATTCGTCTCCACCCTTAAAATAAACTCCTATATGAGATTGAAGGATAGAGGAGGGTTGTCAGATTAGGATTTTGTGACGTTGGTAGTATTCGCGGAATTCTTTTGGAGAGCATTTCTTCTTTTTCTTGAAGATGCGGTTGAAATTGCTGACGTTGTTGAATCCGCAGTCGTAGCAAATTTCAGATATGGAGGTAGTGCTGTCGACTAATGCCCTTGTGGCTGCCCCGATTTTCATGTCGAGTATGTAGTCCGACATTGTCCGACCTGTACGCAGCTTGAAGAACCGGCTGAAAGAGGTTTCGGTCATCCCGACGAGCTTCGCGAGGTCGCAAAGACGAATGTCTTCCTTGAAATGCTTGCTGATATATTCCTGGGCCTTCGCGATGCGCCTTGAGTCGCTGTTGACCTTTGCTTTGGCAAACGACGTGCTCGACAATTGGCGATAGTCGCGGTTGACGGCCAGTTCATGAAGAATCTGAAGCAGCTCTACAAGCTGATAGAACCCGGAATCGAGCTTGATAAGGTTTTCGATTCGGGAATAGACGTGCATTATGGCTTTCGTGGAGAATGCTATTCCCTTGGAACTTTCCGCCAGCATCCGTTTGATGTCGGCCATTTGAGTTTTGTTGAGCAGATTGTCGCCAAAAAGGTCGGCTGAGAATTGGATGGTGATTTCCCGGATATTTTTCTCCTGACATTCCCCCTGTTCCCAAGCGTGTTCAATTCCATGCCCCAACAGACAAAGGTCGAAATTCCCGATACGTTCGATAGAGTCGCCCACGACCCTGACCGCATCCTGACAACCCTCCACAAAATTCAATTCATACTCAGAATGATGATGAATCGGATAGTTGAAGCAATCTTTGGTGCGGTCCACGAGATAGAAGCAATCCTTTTCAGAAAGAGGGGTTATTTCAGTTATAATCTTGTTCATGGGAATTCAAGGGTATTGCAGTGTCGGAATCCGACACTATTAAAATTGTTCAAATTTACATAAAAAATCCGATACTCTCAAAAAGTTTTCCGCGTTGTTAAAAAATTTTTTTCTGAAACAACACTGAAGGCAAACTCTCTAAAGGGTCGTGGTGAAATAATCGCCACTTGTCGTCCGTTATATAAATAGACTTCAATATGTTAAACTTATGGCTCCGCCCGACAAAAGGCTGGGCCGAAATTCCCGGATTTGAGATGAAACAGAAAATATGGGCGGTATTGATGAGTGTTGCGTTGCCTTTGGCCTGCATTGCGCAAACTGAATTTGTCGACTCTTTAAGGCGTATTCATAATTTGAGGGCCGATTCCTTGGGTTTCTCAGAGAGGCTTGCCGGGATTTTGCCTGCCGGCAGTGTGGATTCACGCTATGATTTGTCGAATATGTATGCCCCTGCGATTGATGCAATACGCTGCCCGGAGAGGATTCATCCTCTCGAACTGGGATTCCCGGCGATGTCGTACGTCCCGGGATATTCTCCGGTGTTTTCTTGGGGAAGCGGAGAGATTGTGGCCGACGGAGAGACTTCCATATATCCGGGCCTGATGCGCGTGGATAGCGGTATCGTCGGAATAAATCAGCGGGCGGGAAATTTTGATTTTTATCTTGGAGGCATCGCCAATAAATACAATTTCTTACGAGGGATACATACCCAAATCGGACTTAACGGAAACGTCACGTATCAATTTTTGCCGAATGCCTCGTTCACGGCTTTTGGCACGTATTATTTCGGGCGTCCTTATGAAATGAGAGGCGGTCTTCCAATGCCTCCGGCTGTAGCAGGCTTTTATGGGGTGTCTAAATTCGGGGGATATGTCAATTATAATGCCGGCGAGCGGGTCGGAGTAATGGTCGGGGGGCAGGCGGTGGAGCAAGTTGTCTCGCGAAAGTATATGGTCGAGCCGATTGTGACACCCTACGTGAAGCTCGGCAGCGGGAAAAAGAAGGTGGCCATAGGCCTGCCTGTAGGGCAGATATTGCATGGATTGCTTCGAAGATAAGTATAATAACCCAGGTCAACTGAGTGTTTTAGTGATACTTTTTTGCCCATTGTCGGCATTTAATCCACAATCCCTTTGCATTGCCATGGAAAATGTCTTACCTTTGTGGTGTAATCAACTCACACTAACATAGAAGTTGTCTAAACTTATTTCGATATGTTAATGATACAGTAAAATAATTAAAATACAGCGCATTCCGCAAAGGATGC
>VSPO01000167.1 GCA_009775375.1 Muribaculaceae bacterium
GTCTTGACATAATTGGAGAGATAAGTGTATGTAAGACAATAACGTTTGAAAATGGATTTCATTGCATTAATTCTTTATTAAAACATACTTATTTGCAAAAAAGGTAGTCTTTTTATTATTTTTTTGAGGTTGTGGGCATTTTGTTGAAGTATATGTTTGGGGAGGGAGGGGAGCGGTAATTCTTGCCGCGCGCGGAACTGCCTTCCGGTGCGCACGGACGGTAGGCGCAGGGAGGGGACGGCGTGCGCTCCATGTGGGATGGGGGAGGATAGTAAAGCCGCCGCGAGGGGTTTCGCGGCGGCTTTGCTGTTGTTGTGGGAATCGGGGGTGATTCCTATTTTTCAGAGGTTTTTCTTCATGATGTGGGTGCCTGCTTTGAAGATGTAGATTCCTTTGGAGGGAAGGCTGAATGTGGCCGTTCCGTCGTGGAGTTTCTCTGAGATGTGGCGTACGCCGTTGAGGTCGTAGATTTCAAGGATTACGCCGGCGGGTAGACCGGAGATTACCACGTCGGTTCCGACTGAGGTTATCTTCATCTGTGAAGCTATTACGGAGTCAACTGCCGAAGCTTCGATGACGGTGATCTCGCATTCGGCTTTGAGCGTCGGGTCTTCAGCAAGAGTCACGGTTATGACAGCCTTGCCGGAGGAGATGCCTGTCACGGTGCCGTCGTCGGATACTTTGGCAACGCTTTCGTCGGAGGATTCCCAGATGAATGTGCCCTTGCCAGCCTCTTCGGGGTAAGCAGTGGCTTTAAGGACGGTGTTCTCTCCAATGACGAGGGTTATCTTGTCGGCAGAGAGCTTCACTTCTTCAAATGGTATCTCCACGGTAATGACGCATTGAGCCGTGAGTCCGCCGCATGAGGCTGTGATGGTCGCAGAGCCCATGCCGGTAGCTTTCACCAATCCGTCGGATACGGTTGCCACGTTTTCGTCTGAGCTTGACCAGGTGATGGCGTCAGGCAGGTTTGTTGAGGCTGCGATGTATATGGTCTCTCCGATATAGATTGTAGCGGAGGTCATATCAAGAGTGAGCTCGGGCATTATGACTGTCACCTTGCAGGTGGCGGAGAGGTCGCTGCCGTCCTTGGTGGAGACGGTTATTGTTGCTTCACCTGGGGCAATGGCCTTGACAACGCCGTCGGCTACGGTCGCTACCTTGTCGTTGGAGGTTGTCCATGTGAGGTCCTTGGTCGTCACGTTTTCCGGGAGGACTGTCGCCGCGAGGGTTACGGTCTCACCTACGAGAAGTTCGGCTGTAGTCTTGTCGAGCTGGATTGACTCGGCAACGACTGCGGAGACTGTCACGCTGCAGGTGGCGGTCAGTTCACCGACCTTTGCCGTGATGACAGCCGTACCGGCTGCGATAGCCTTCACGAGACCACCTTCAACGGTGGCAACCTTTGCATCGGAGCTTGTCCAGACAACGTCGCCCTCGAGGTTGGTCTTGGCAGCGAGTTGGATGCTGTCGCCAATATGGAGGGATGCCTCTTTCTTATCCAGAACAAGGGAATCCGCCTCGGCTATCGCCAGAGGAATCATAAAACTCTTGGTCGCTCCCGGTTGCACAGAGGAAACTACGAGAGTGGCGTTGCCCTTGTTAAGGCATTCGATGTTTAGATGCTTCTTTCCGTTCTCCACAGCCCCTTCCACAACCTTTACGGCGTTTTCAGGGGTGGCTTTATACGTCAGGCCGGTATTGACATTCTCAGAGGGAACAAAGACAACGTCAAGCTTGTAGACAGAGCCGACCTTCAGCTTTGTAGGATCTCCCTCGACATTATTGTAGCGCAGCTCCTTGATGTAGGAATATAATCCTTTTGCAGAATTGCCGAACAAATTGGAATAATCAGCATACATATTGCCGTCGACATATATATCTAAAGAAGACATATCCGATCCGAAGACAGCTTTCGCATCTTTAAACAATACTGCGGACGGCATAAGAATAAACGCCTTCGTGGATTGGCATCCTACGAATGCACCGGCCCTTATCTCAGCCACGGAATACGTCTTATCACCCTGCGTAATGGAAGCCGGCACCTCAATTACTCCGTTTACACCCTCATACGACGTTGGAGCCGCCACGATGTAGGCCGAAGAAGAATCGGCAGATATGCCATACCACAACATGTCTGAAGATCCATATACGGCAACCGGGATTTTCTCGCCCAATTGTTTTCCATCGCCATCCACAACTACAAGATCATAGTTTCCGGCAACGCAATTGACCTTAAACGACTTCAACGTCATTTCGATATCGCCTTTCCCGAGTTCCATCTCATCATAGCGTACGGAAGCTACCTCTTTATCAGAGTCTTTTGCAAGCAGTTTGACCGTAGGAGTCAGTTTTGCCGATTCTGTCCCGCTTACGGAGAATTTTACCGCGAGGTCGCACCCTACGTTTGAATAAAAGTCATTTCGGCTAATCGAGGCAACGCTGATCGAAGCTGCCGGCCCCGGAACGTCTTCGCCCACCGTGATGGGGAAGGGTGAAGCGCAGATATTTTTGCCGACTTTGTCGTAGGCATTCACCTCGTATTTTCCGTCGTCAATGTTCAGGGTCCATTTGAAACTTCCGGAGAAAGTCGCGCCGGGTCCTATGTTTATTCCACCCACAGGGAGCTCGGCAACAACCTGTTGGGAGCCGACGGGCGAGACCTTGAACGTGATAAGTTGGGAGTATTCCACCTCGCCATTGTTCTTTACAGAGACATCAAACACTGCCTCCTTCCCCTTCTCAATCTTTCCTTGAGGGGCGAACTTGGTCATAGTGATGTCAAACGGTATTTCCCTTCCGGGATTGGTATAGGTCAGCATTCCGTCGGCACCGACAGTCAGCTCCACATATTGCTGGTCGCCATACTGGCAGCGCAGACGAGTCCAGGGCGTAGTGTCGCTCTTGTAAGCAGGATAGACCTTATAGCTTCCGGCAGAGAGGCCAGTAGGGATGGCCTGAAATTGGATAGGTCCATAGCCTCCGAATGAGCCTTCCTCCTTATTGAATGGAGAAAAACTCAACGGAGAGTTGGCATCGAAAAACTTGGGTTCACCACCGGCTTCCGGCTCAACCATTATGCCAAGCGAGCACGTCACGCTCTTGTCATAGAGGGAATAGAGATTTCCGGTGGTGGAGAATATGCTGTTGCCGTTGCTTTCGAAACCGCCGTCAAGACGCAGCACTATCGATTCAGGGTTGCCTTTGTCAGGCTGAATGCCGACCACCGCGCTTTGGCCCGAATTATAGCCACCTTCGTAGCTTCCGATGCCCTGGTCGTGGGGGTTGAGGGCTGTCAGTGCAAAATAGCCGTCGGACATACCTCCCCATCCCCAATTGATATGGAAAAGACCGTCGGAGGAATAGCCGTCGCAGACGAATTCATGTCCGCCTCGATTGGCTTGACCACCATAAATCACGGGGCGGCCTTCGGAAATTTCGTTGTAGATCAACTCCTCCCAATCATCAAGGCTGTATTGCGAACGTTCGATGGTTTTCACGCCCTTGTCATAACCGAAATAGTCGCGCAGGGCGAAAGAGACGTTGACATCGGTAGCTCTACTCTCACCCGCAGTATAATTCATATATACGCTTGCGCCGCAGGCGAACATCAGTTGCGCCACGGCGTCTTTGGCCGCCTTTGGGCTGCCTGAATCATACGTATTGAGCATGTTGGCCCAATCGAATGTGATTTTGGAGAAGTCGCATGATACGGGGATGCCGCTTTTGGTGGTGTAGGAGACGGATCCGGTGCCCCTTGCGGGATGGTTGAATTTTTTCATCACTTGCGCCATGGCCGTAGCGACGCAGCCGGTCACGGCACGTCGTCCGCCTATTTCGGGGCACATGTAGTTGTAGGGTGATGATTGGTTCCATTCCGTCTGGATCATAGGAGTCAGAGCCTGCCATCCGGCGGCGCGGGTGGCGGCGTAGGGAGCGGCCTGCGGGCTGTCGGCAAGGTAGGAGCGGATTTCGTTCTCATATTCAGAGAGCCACCATTTCATGTTGGGTGGCATCTGGCTGAGATTGAACGACCCGGAGTCGGAGTATCCGAGCACGGGACGCAGTGAATCGTCGCCGGAGACGACGATGAAGCCGTTGTCAGTGCCTTGGTTGAACACGTAGTAGGCAGGGGCGTCTGACGCAGGGAGCGAAGCTTTGTAGGCAAGCTTAAGCCGGGAGTCGCCGTTGGCCGCACGAGTTCCCACCGATGCCGACTGGAAGGAGCGTGCCCTTTGCAAGGCCTCCTCTTCCGACAACTGGCGAGCATGTCCAAACGAGGCGCCCAACAACAACGCTGCGGAGATCAGGTAGAGTTTTTTCATACACAAATTCGTGTTGGTTAGTATTGATGATCACAAAAGAACGAATCTTCCGTCGGCGGCAAGTCGAGGGAGGGGGTAAGTTGTCGCTTAGGATGCAAGTCTTTGTCGCAAATTTAGTTGAAAAAATCAGTATTTCAAAGAATAATCCCAAAAAGGATTGAAATGTCTTA
>VSPO01000168.1 GCA_009775375.1 Muribaculaceae bacterium
AAGGGGTCAGTCTTATTATGCCCGAAGGGGTCAGTCCCGCGTGCCCGAAGGGGTCAAACTCACGCGCCTTTTCCAGTTGGCACAGATGGCCGAGAAATGCCGGAATCTCATTTTTGAGATGCAACAGGAATGCCGTGTCGTCGTTTTGTAGTGGCAGGATTTTCCGAACCCAGTATCTCGTCTCGCCGGGGTCAATCAGCACAGGAGTACGCTCGTTGTTGGAGCATAGCACGAATTTGGCGAAGAAATATATCTCGTCGCGGTCTTTGCCTTTGGCCTCAACCTTGTATGAACGTGCAGTGCTGAGATTTTTCAATCGCTCCGAGTCTTCCCGGCGATTGAGCAACACCTCGTCAACCATTATTAGCAGCTTAGCCGTCCAGTCGGAATTGAAGCGGTTACGGAAATCCTCGTTGGTGTTGAAGGTAGCGTTGTCTTCGAATATGGATTTGAGGAAGTTAAGGAAAGTGGTCTTGCCGGTATTTCTCTCTTCCGATACCAATAGGAGAATCGGCAGTTTCTGTGTAGGTTGGAGATAGAGCAACTGTAGATAATCGAGTCCAAGCTCATATTGCTCTCCGAAGATATGCGATACAAGCATGTCGATATGCTCCCATGTCCCGATAGCCGGAGTATGTGATATCGGTTCATATAGATTATAGAAGTTGCCTACCTCTCGTGAATATCCCTTGTGGATAGGCACGGTGCAGAATCCGTTGTATCGTGGAATTTCTTTCAGATACTCCTTCCCGTAGTCAAGGCGTATTGTCTGCACCTCCCATTTCAGCCGCTTGGTAATATAGCCGCCGTCAGGCTGCGGCTGCCGTGCGATCTTGTAGTAGGTGGTTCCCACACGGATGAATGGTGACATCTCGTCTTCTCCATATTGTCTGTCCTGTTCCATCACCATCCGGATTTAGGCGCGTGGCGCACGTTTGACCTCATCTCCTCCATAATCTCGGCTGTGCTTCTCGAGCCTTCACGCTGATGCTGTGCCTGCCATGCTATCAGTTCCGACGGACGGAACTCCAGCATCTTGCCGACCTTGTAATGCGGCAGTATGCCGTCGCGCACCATGTGATAGATGGTTGACTTGCTGCGACGCAGTATTTTGCAAGCCTCGTCGATACCGATAAAGCGATTGTCGGATTCGGTATCATGCCGCTTGTCACGAAGTTCCTTCACTTCGCTTCTCAATCCCGCCACCTCGCTGATCAGATTGCAGACAAGCGAGGGTAGGGCATCGAATGACAGATTGTTTTCATTCATATATTTTGCTGTTAGAATTTGACGCAAAAGTATGATGAAAAGCAATGGTGTAATGGTGAGTGAGCAGTTAATCAGTGCGTTGCTATCTTATCACCGCTTTTTAACACAATCCGAGTTTCGCAGCCAAAGGAAAAGGCTTCAAGGGAAGATGAACGGGGATTCTGGGGATTAGAAAAGAACCGTCGTCAGATGATAGTTTCTTGCTGACAGTCTCCTCCGACGACTCTATGAGCTGAATCGGAAACTGGGATTTAAGGAATGAGGCAGTTTCGATATTGGATTTTTTCAACCGCTTGCCGATATTCCAGCCGAAGTGGAAAACATCAAGAGTCCTGAAATTGGAGATTCTTCGCTCGATACACGGATTCATACCGTTTTTGCCATTGGCAAAGTTTCGGATATTGCCTTCAAGCATTTTCAGCTCATCGGGAGTGAAAATCTTGTCGAATGTTCCCATAGAGTATGCAATCACATTCTCTATGGTCATAGGGTCAATAAACGGAATGGCGGGAGTGGATTCATTTGTTATATTCTGCCGATTGTTCCGTTTTGAGCATGTATTTACCAGTTGTATAATATTTGGATAGATGAACAGTTTAATCCCATATTCCAAAGAGAAATAACCAATTGTCAACAGTATCAGCATGTATATGCCGGATAATATGACGGTATGAGCGTCGCCATCAGCTGTAGAAATTTGCATACAGACTGATATAGCCTTGCCGGAAATGGCAAGAGCCGCGAATATTCGCAGGGCAGTGATGTATTGTTTCATGTCGGATTGTGATTTGTTTTATCTTTAATCCTGCAAAAGTATAATAGACCGATTGCTAAATACGAAATTTTGAACACTTTTCTTATCTGATAAAATCCGTTTTTAACATTCGCATTCCTAACATGACCTAATACGCACTAGTTTGATTGGCAATGAATTGATTATCGCTCAATTATTCCATGTGTTGACAGAGAGAAAAGATTTCGCATTTCCAGATTTTTTGCTATATTTGCATAGTTCGATGGAATATAATAACCTTCTCTAACAAATTATTATTATGGTAGATAAGAAAATCACATTAGCCGATATCTTTCTTGATATATTGGCTAAATCTCAAGATAAGAATACTAAATTAATGGCTGAACGAATGAAGGTTGCCATTAAATCACCTGAAATTTCTGAATTGGTAAATGTTTGTGTTACAAATGCTTTAGGATATAAAACCAAAATCAAGACTAAAACTGTAAATGATGCGCTTGATGGGATTATAACATTTGTGCATTCTGAAATTGATGAGAGCGATATGGCAGAAAGCGATAAAGAAAAAGAAAAGTCTTCTTATCAGCTTTTTGCAAAAGAGCTTGGAAAAGTGTTGATAGAGTATTTTCGAAAAAACGACCAACTAATATAGAAATGCTTATTAAGCATATAAAAATGTACCCAATATTTATAATGAAACATTGGGCACGATTTCTTATAAGTTTAGTTGTATTTCTTTAAGTTGTTTTATTTCAGTTTGATACGGTCAACGGTGTCGCGTTTGGTGGAGTCAACGAGTTTTGCGTAGATCTGCGTTGTGGTCACGTTGGCATGGTCAAGCATCTTGCTGACGGTGTAGATGTCGGTGCCTGCGGCGAGCTGTAGGGTGGCGAAGGTGTCGCGGAACCGATGGAATGTAACACGCTTGGTTATCCCGGCGGCTTTAAGCCATTCTTTCAGGGGATACTGAGCCATCGACCGATTGAATCCTTTGAACACCAAGCCGAAGCTTCGCTCTCCACATAAGGCAAGCATCTCAGGGCTGAGAGGGTGGATGGATTCTTTCTGTGTCTTCTGTATGCGAATGAACATTGCCATTTCTCCGTCAGCGTCCAGTCGTATATCATCCCATTTAAGGCTGATAATATCGCTGATTCGGAGACCGGTCAATATAGAGAAGAGTGACGCACGCTTCAGTACATCAATCTCACACGGGGTTCTGGCGAGAGCCTTCACCTCCTCGGCCGTGAGAAAGTTTTTCTTTACCTCCTCATATTCGATTGCCTCAAGAAAATCGTTGATGTTCTCTTTGATAAGCCTCTCTTTGTAAGCCTCTTTGAGCAAAGCCCTGAACGTGGAGAAATATCCGGCTGCAGAGTTGACTGTCAGCATCAGTTTAGGATGGCGCAGTTGGGTAGTGCTGAGCAGATACTCCCGGAAACGGTTGCAGAGATCAACGGTGACTTCTCCAAAAGTACATTTGTCGTTGGTGAACCGCTTGAAATGGAGATAGACAATCTCCCATTTCTGATAGTGACGCTTGGATTTCATCTCGAAATATTCGAGGAAGTCTGCCTTGGGTTGCTCACGATCCATGAAGCCGAACTCATTGTTGATTACTGCTTCCTGACGGCGGCATCGGATTATCTCGGCACGCATGATGATTGCGTCGTTGTATTCCTTCTGCGCCTTGGTGCGAGGCTTTGCGTAGATGTAGAACCCGAGATATTCGCGGCGCGACATCTTCATGGTCTTTGGATTCCGAATTGGCGGATAGTAGTCCAGATATAGCGATAGCCTGTCATCCTTAATCGGACGCTGGCGCAGGCTGACTTTAGAACACGTTGATGGTAACATGATTGTATTTACTATTATGTTGTTGTTTTTGTTGCTAAATTATATAAATGGCTGATGGTGAATCGGTGATGTTGTAGTGGTTTGTACCGCTCACCAATTTTTAACTGATTTTGGGCGGAGCGAAGAGTGCGTCAAGAGCCTTTCGGTCGATTCTCACATATCTGCCTTCGTATGTACGGGGAATATTATGAGTGCGGACATAATGCGAAATCTGGTCTCGTGTCATGTTATATCGAGACATAGCCTCCGGCATTGTATAGTATTCCGGTTCCAGTTTCGAGTCAATCCCCATCGCTTTGTCAAACTGCCGACGGGAATAGAATACACGGCATTTCTCTTTCCGCTTGCTGATGCGATGCTCCGACACGAAACGATAGACGGCTTCCTTCGACATATTGAACTTGGCGCAGACCTCCTCAACCGAATACCATTCATCTTCGGTTGAGTTGCCGGGCTCTTTGTCGATGCACACTATATAATCAATTAATAAACAGTGAGTTAGCCTCTTGAAAGGTACAGATGGTGGATGTGCTAAGTCG
>VSPO01000169.1 GCA_009775375.1 Muribaculaceae bacterium
CATATCTCAACAACGGATATAGACCGATTTAAATTGGACAATAGCCGTTAAGTTTATTTAAGATGCGTCTGCCCTGTCCAAATACATATATGAGGGCAGATATTGCAGGGTCAGACGGGGAATTTGTTGATGGCGTCGATGAAGGCTTCGGCCGAGGCGGCGATGATGTCGGTGTTGGCCGAGAAGCCGTAGTAGTGCTGGCCGTCGTATTCCACGGTCATATGGACCTTGCCCATGTCGTTGCTTCCCTTGTTGATGGCCTGGATGAGGAACTCCTTGACGAGCATCTGCCGGCGGATGATGATCTTGATGGCGTTGATGGCGGCGTCGACCGGGCCGTTGCCCGAGGCGCATGCCTCAAACCGCTCTCCGGCTATCAGCAGGCCGATGGAAGCCACGGAGCGTATGCCCACGCCCGAGGACACTTGTAGGAAGTCGAGTTTGATGCGATGGTTCTCGCGGTGCTCGCCGGCGAGCATAAGCACGTCGTCGTCGGTGATCTCCTTCTTGCGGTCGGCGAGTTTCAGGAAGTTTTCGTAGACCTTGTCGAGGGCTTCGCGGTCGAGCTCCACGCCGAGCACCTGCAGACGATGCTTGAGGGCGGCGTGTCCGGAGCGGGCGGTCAGCACGATTGAATTCTCGTCGATGCCGACGTCGTTGGGGTCGATGATTTCGTAGCTTTCGCGGTTTTTGAGCACTCCGTCCTGGTGGATTCCGCTCGAATGGGCGAAGGCGTTGCGGCCCACGATAGCCTTGTTGGGTTGTACGGGCATGTTCATCAGGCTCGATACGAGGCGACTGATGGGGGTGATTCGACGGGAGTTGATGTTGGTGTCGATTCCGAGCTCTTTGTGAGAGCGCAGGGTCATGACCACCTCTTCAAGCGACGTGTTGCCGGCGCGTTCGCCGATTCCGTTGATGGTGACTTCCGCCTGGCGCGCGCCTCCCATGATGCCGGAGATGGTGTTGGCCGTGGCCATGCCCAGGTCGTTGTGGCAGTGGGTGGCTATGACTACGTTGTGGATGCCGTCGACGTGCTCCACGAGATATTGTATTTTCTCGCGGAATTCCCATGGCAGGCAGTAGCCGGTGGTGTCGGGGATGTTGATGACCGTGGCCCCGGCCTTCACTACGGCCTCCACGACGCGGGCGAGATATTCGTTGTCGGTGCGTCCGGCGTCTTCGGCGTAGAATTGCACGTCTTCGACGAACGATTTCGCATACTTCACGGCTGCCACGGCTCTCTCGATGATTTCCTCGCGGGTGGAGTTGAATTTGTATTTGATGTGCATGTCGGAGGTGCCGATTCCGGTATGGATCCGTTTCCTCTTGGCATACTTAAGGGCATCGGCGGCCACTCTGATGTCGTTTTCCACGGCTCTTGTCAGGGCGCAGATCGTAGGCCATGTGACGGCCTTTGAGATCTCCTCCACGGATTTGAAATCTCCGGGAGAGGAGACGGGAAATCCCGCCTCGATGACGTCTACCCCCAGCTCCTCAAGGGCTTTGGCCACTTCTATTTTCTCGACCGTGTTGAGCTGACATCCGGGCACCTGCTCGCCGTCGCGCAGGGTGGTGTCGAAGATGAAAAGTCTGTCGCTCATATCTGTAGAAACTTATGTTCGTGTTTTAAAATAATTTACAATAAAAGAGAATAAACTCGCAGCCTGCCTTACCTTAAGTAATCTTCAAAAAATAACTTGGTGAAATTTATTCGTCTTTCCGGTGATTTATATTTCATCTTTTAGTTACATACCCCGGTATGCGCCAGCAAAATGAATTATAAATCCCACGAAAATCCTTCATAAATTTCTTGCCAACTTATTTTTTACGATTACTAAAGATGGCAAGACAGGCTGCAAATATACAAATATTTTGACAATCAGACAAAAAACGGATGTATTTTATGCCAAAATAATCTTGTTTTTGTCGGAGGATGAGTCATTTTTTCTCAGGAAAGGGCCTGCTGGAGGTCGGCGATTATGTCGGCACTGTCTTCGATGCCTACGGAGAGCCTGACGAGGTCGGCGGGCACTCCGGCTTCGCGCAGCTGCTCGTCGGAGAGTTGGCGGTGGGTGTGGGAGGCGGGATGGAGCACGCATGTGCGGGCGTCGGCCACGTGGGTCACTATCGCTATGAATTTCAGGCGGTCCATGAATTCGGTGGCCTCCTGGCGCGTCCCTTTGAGGCCGAATGAAATTACGCCGCACGTGCCGTCGGGCATAAGCTTCTTGGCAAGCTCATGATATTTGTTGCTTTCCAAGCCGGGATAGTTCACCCATCCCACCTTCGGATGCTTCTCAAGCCATTGGGCCACTTTCAGGGCGTTCTCGCAATGGCGCGGCACACGGAGATGGAGCGATTCGAGTCCGAGATTGAGCAGGAAACTGTTGTGGGGGGAGGGGATTGAGCCAAGGTCGCGCATGAGCTGTGCGGTGGCTTTTGTGATGAAAGCGTTTTTGCCGAAGGCTTTGGTGTAGGTCAGTCCGTGGTACGACTCGTCGGGGGTAGTCAGGCCAGGGAATTTCTCGGCGTGGGCTTCCCAGTCGAAGTTGCCGCTGTCGACGATTGCCCCTCCGACGCTCGTGGCGTGGCCGTCCATATATTTTGTGGTGGAGTGGGTCACGATATCGGCCCCCCATTCGAAGGGGCGGCAGTTGATGGGAGTGGCGAAAGTGTTGTCGACTATAAGAGGCACGCCATGCTCGTGGGCCACCCTGGCAAACTTCTCAATGTCAAGCACGTCGAGGCTCGGGTTGGAGATTGTCTCTCCGAAAAGCAGCTTCGTATTAGGGCGGAAAGCTGCGGCTATCTCCTCTTCTGAAGCCGTCGGACTGATGAACGTGCATTCGATGCCCATTCGCTTCATGGTCACGCCAAAGAGGTTGAACGTGCCGCCATAGATGGCAGAGGAGCAGACGAAGTGGTCGCCGGCCTCGCAGAGGTTGAAGACGGCATAGAAGTTGGCTGCCTGGCCGGAGGATGTCAGTATGGCTCCGACTCCCCCTTCGAGTCGGGCTATTTTGGCAGCTACCGCGTCGTTGGTGGGGTTGGCGAGGCGGGTGTAGAAGTATCCGCTCTCTTCGAGGTCGAAAAGCTTTGCCATCTGTTCCGAGGAGGAATATTTGAAGGTGGTGCTTTGGAAGATTGGGAGCACGCGGGCCTCTCCGTTGCCGGGCTGCCATCCCCCTTGCACGCAGACCGTGCCGAGATTATGTTTCTTGTCCATAGGTAGATTTATTATTTTGCCGCAAAATTAATCATATTTTTGTTAACTTTGTATTCAGATAGCATGAATATCGCGATGATGGCTTTTATGGCTATGTCTGCGATGGCTTTTCATATTTAAAGGTAAATAAGAAAATGAGATTGGTGATACAGCGCGTGAGCAGCGCGTCCGTAAGGATAGATGGAGAGACGGTCAGCTCGATTGATCGAGGATTGCTGGTGTTGGTGGGAGTGGTCGAGGGGGATACTCCTGCCGACGTGGAGTGGCTTGTCGGGAAGACCGCCGCCATGCGAATATTTCCGGATGAAAACGGAGTGATGAACAAATCGTTGGTGGATATAGGAGGCGATGCTCTCTCCGTCAGTCAATTTACGTTGACAGCCTCGACTAAGAAAGGAAACCGTCCGAGCTACATCCATGCAGCAGGGCATGAACTGGCCATTCCTCTTTATGAGGCCTATTGCGAGGGTCTTTCCCGTGCGATAAGGAAGCAGGTGGGCAGAGGCGTCTTTGGAGCCGATATGCAGGTGGAGCTTGTCAACGACGGTCCGGTCACGATTATAATCGATTCTCGACTCCGCGAATGAGTTCGCTCTTGTATTGTGAGGTTTGACAGGGAAAGAGATTGTTTGGTTAACAAATATTAACAATCAAATATTCTGTTAATAGATAGAATATTGCGGCTGTTGGTATTTGGTCTTGCATAAAAAATATGCAGAAAAATTTGCAGGGAATGATAAAAGTGCGTAACTTTGCATCGCTTTAATCAAGAGCCCCCGCATGAAGGCGAACGCTGGAAGCGATGGTATCATCCTCTGAGAGGTGAGGAAACAAGAAGCCTAAGGCTTCCCCCGGGATACCGGTTGGCCTTGATTAAGCTATTTGTCGCGGGGTGTAGCTCAGCCCGGTTTAGAGTACGCGTCTGGGGGGCGTGTGGTCGCAAGTTCGAATCTTGTCACCCCGACAATTCCAAAGGAGTTGATTTAGTTTCAAAAGCTGAATCAACTCCTTTTCTTTTGAAAATTCTTGAATAGGGAATTGAAGGATCTGGGGAAAAGAGGGGTCAAGCCGAAAGCACGGTGCATATGTTAAATTGGGCAATTAGAAGTGTTAAATTTTTAGGCGTAGAGTTTG
>VSPO01000017.1 GCA_009775375.1 Muribaculaceae bacterium
TAAGGGAGGCAAGTTTTGCCCATAGATGGAATTTGCCGGGGGCTACAAGCAATGCTTTTCTCAGTATCGCTGCGGCTTCATCCTGCTTCCCCGACATGACGCATAGCGTGGCATATTGCGACAGAAAGTTGTCTGAATCAGAATATTGTCCCATAGCCTTGCCCATGACTGCATTGAACTCATCTGATGGTAAAGTTGCCGTTTCTTCCAGCTCGTCGACGTAGGCGGTGATTAATTTCTCCACGGTTGATCCCACTTTTGTCCCGTCAACTTCTTTTCTTCTCCAATCTCCATCCCGAAGGTTTGACAAGTCCCAGATATTTGCAAATTTTATGATAGAGAACTTGACTGTCTCCGATTCCTTCTTTCCGTAGGCCATCTCTTTGGCATCCTTGTAAAGATTGATAGCCTCGGTCAGCACCATGGAATGTAGTTTGTGAGGTTTCGTGAGCGAAAGTTTGAAGTAGCGGGCCAACATGTGCTTTCGCTCTGAAATCTCCTTTTTGTCCGACTGGTGGAGTGCGTAATAGATTATCCACCCGAAGGCATAATGGCTTTTGTAGGGCATGCTGCCATCTTCCGCATAAGGGAGGATGGATTTATACGTGGCAATAGCGTCTCCGGCCTTGGCTTTCTCGAAGCCGTCGGAAATCGTCTGAATGAGTTCGTCGCGGGTCATGATATAGAGTGTATTAGTAATTTCTTTTGGTAAAAGTCGGGAGTAATAGGCTGTATGTAGGGACATGCCTTTCGTATGTTGGACTTTACTCGTCTGTCAACCGGCAACATGCCAAAGGCATGCCCCTGTAATCACTGGCATTTTCCTGTGATTTGTCTATTTTGACACGACCTCCTAAAGTCTTGTAAGGACTCTCTCAAGCAGGTTGCGGGTGGAATCTCCGAATCTGACCTTGTAGGATTTGGATGTCGTGTCGTAGGCCTCCACCGTACCCTCCCCGAATACCTTATGGCTCACCTTGGCTCCGACAGGGATTACGTTGTCTGCCCCTTGCCCGAGTTCGTCATTGAGCAGTCTGACGAGACCTTTGGTCCCCTCCATCAGCGATGGGTCAAGCTGTCCCTCAATGCGGAGCATACCTTCCGGCACCTCCGAAAGGAATCTCGAAGGAAATTTCAGGGCTCCGTTTTCGTTCATGTATCCCTCCGACTCGCATAGCCAAAGCATTCGCTCCGCTCTTGTCGTGGCGACATACATGAGCCGTCTTTCCTCCTCTTCGCCATCCTGACGACGTTCGCGTATCGAGCGATGGTTGGGGAAAATGCCTTCTGTCAGACCGACTACGAACACCTCTTCAAACTCAAGTCCCTTGGATTGATGAATGGTCATCATCCTGACCTTTTCAGAGTCGGTCGTGCGGTCGGCATTGGTGTAGAGAGCTATTTCCTGAAGATACGAGACAAGGTCGGCATCTCCCTCATCAATGCGCCCTGCCTCAAATTCCTTCATGGAATTCATCAGTTCGGCTATGTTTTCAAGTCGCTCCTCCTCTTCGTCCGTGCGATACGTGTCGGCAAGCCCGCTTGATTTCATGATCCAGTCAGCCAGTTCCGACACGGGCATCAGGGGAATCCGGGATCGCGTGTCGTCAATTAGTTTTAAGAAGAGATGTAGGGATGGCTTGTTGAAAGGCTTGTTGTCGATATTTTGGCGCAATGCTTCCATAAGGGATATGCTCTCCTCTTCCGCTATTTTTGTCAGGGCTTTCAATGAGGCCTCTCCGAATTTGCGTGCCGGAAGGTTGATGATGCGCCTAAACGCAAGGTCGTCGGAATCTGAGGCAACGAGACGAAGATAGCTCAACACGTCTTTTATCTCCTTGCGCTCGAAAAATCTCACTCCGCCCCACACTGAGTAGGGGAGATGCCGCTTGAGAAGCGCCTGCTCGATGTTGCGCGAAAGAAAGGAGCTTCTGTAGAGGATGGCAAACTGATTGTGTCTCATCCCCTCCTTTACTCCCTCCTCGATTCTTTGGGCAATGGCTTCGGCCTCCTCTTTCTCCGACTTTGAATGGAGGTGCACGACCTGTCGCTCGTTGAGCTTGCGGGTGAAGAGTTCTTTCTTCACTCGGTTGCGGTTGTGTTCGATGATATGGTTTGCCACGTCGAGGATGTCGGGCGTAGAGCGATAGTTCTCATTGAGGATTATGTCTGTTTTGGCTTTGAAATCCACGAAAATCTTCGGATTCGCCCCTCTCCATTCATAGATGGCCTGATCGGGGTCGCCGACTACGAAAAGATTGCCGTGATGGCGGGTGATGGCATGAAGCAGTTTCCAGTCGTCGGAAGAACAGTCCTGCACCTCGTCGACCATGACGTAGTTAAGCTTTTCGGTCCAGTATTCCCTCGCTTCGTCGGAATGGTCGAGGATATAGATTGTGAAGAAGAGGAGGTCGTCGTAGTCGAGGGCGAAAAGCTTTTGCTGGAGTTTGATGTATCTGACGGAAGCATCCTGCGCCTGGTTGGAGGAATGTGGCAGAAGATGGTTTTGGATATATTTTACGGGGTCATAACCCTTGTATGCCGCCACTTGCTTCAGGAAACGTTCGGCTGTGGTCTTTCTGCGGTCGATGCCGAATTCCTGCATTGCCTGGCGGGCGAGAGCCTTTCCGTCTTCCTCATCCATGATGGCGAAGTTGCGTGGATATCCTATTCTGAAAATCTCTTTCCTCAGAAATTTGGCACAGAAGCTATGGATGGTGCAAATGAAGTCGTTGACGCTTCCACGGTCCACCATCGTCGAGATGCGCCGTTTCATTTCCTGCGCTGCCTTGTTGGTGAAGGTCAGGCAAAGGATATTGCCCGGGCTGACTCCGATTTCATTTGCGAGATAGGCATAGCGATGTGCGAGGACCCGGGTTTTCCCCGATCCCGCTCCGGCCACGACACGGACTCTCCCTTCGGTGGCCTCTACAGCTTTGAGTTGGTTTTTATTAAGTTCGTATGCCACGTGTATGTTTTTTGAATATTGCCGGATCAAGCATCCCTATATACCAATGCCACGGCCGAAGCGGCTATGCCTTCCCGGCGCCCGGTGAAGCCAAGTCCCTCGGTTGTGGTTGCTTTCACGGAGACGACATCGACATCTACATTCATGACCTCGGCTAATTTCATCCTCATTTCGTCGATATGCGGTTTGAATTTAGGAGCCTCCGCCATTATTGTGATGTCGGTGTTGCCGATCTCCCAGCCTCTCTCCCTGACCATGCGGCAGACCTCGGCAAGAAGCCTCTTACTGTCGGCTCCCTTGAACTTAGGGTCGGTGTCGGGGAAATGATAGCCGATGTCTTTAAGGGAGAGGGAGCCAAGAATGGCATCGCAAAGAGCGTGGATGGCCACGTCGGCGTCGCTGTGCCCGAGCAAGCCGTGGGTGTGTTCGAGTTTTATGCCGCAAATCCATAGTTCACGACCCTCTACGAGGCGGTGGACGTCATATCCTTGTCCTATTCTAATCATTTTTCAAATCTGTTTTGTCGTTAATGTTTGAAACACCTTCAACGGTCATGTTCCGTTATGTCATGCATCTCCAATAGTAAGGAGAGCTGCCCGGCAGCCTCCGTCAATCATCTGCGGCGTTTGCCAAAGAGGTCCTGCAGTCCCTCCATATCGAAGCTGAGGGTGAAACGGAGTGTCTGATCGAGGGGAGAACTTTGGGCCGTGGCAAGCATGTAGGAGGCATCGAGACGCACGACATTCAGGGAGAATCCGGCTCCGAACGTAAAGTAGCTGCGCCCTCCCTTCATGGCGTTTTCGTAGTTGTAGCCCATTCGGGCGAAGAATTGCTGGTTGTAGGCATACTCGGCTCCCGCAGATACGTTTATCTCCTTAAGCTCCTCTCCGAATCCACCCGGAGCGTCGCTGAAGCTTTTGAAGATGCCCGTGATGGGCGACATGTTTTCCCATTTCTCCTTTGCCTCCTCATATTCGATCTGCCCGTCGATGGTGTCCATGTCGTAGTCTTTTTCCCGTGGCATGGTCGGCACGAGCAGTTTGTTGAGGTCAAGACCGATTGCAAGCGTATTGTAGTCGGCGAGAGGGAACATGAACTGGGCGCCGAGGCGAAGGTTGGTCGGCAGAAAGGCATTGTGGGCTCCATGGTCGTAGCTCACCTTCGTGCCTATATTCGAGATGTCGAATCCCCATGCAAACTGGCATTCATTGCGGCCGACCATGGGATACGTGACGTAGTAGCCTGAAAGGTCAACTGAAAATGCATTTGCCGCAGTGTTGGATTCCCCCGACATCTCATCTGTATAGGAAAGGTCGGAGAGAATATATCTCAAGACGACTCCCATTGAGAACTTGTCGGAGAGCTTGCGCGAATATCCCACGTCGAAGGCAAATTCATACGGATTCAATGTCTGGACCCCGCTGACGTTTGTGTCCGTTCCTGTCGTGACCTCTCCAAGGGAGAAATAGCGGAAAGAGGCCGACAGCGCCTGATTGTCGTAATCCCCGAGTTTCCAATATCCCGTTATGTCTGCAAGGAAAATATCGTTCACGATTTTTCTCAGCCACGGGGTATAAGACACGGCCACTCCTCCTCGACTGTAGGCGAAAGCATACTTTGAGGGATTCCAGAATTGGGAATTTATATCCGGGTCAGTGGCGGCTCCAAGATTGCCCATGCCTGAGCCTCTTGCATCCGGAGTGATACTCAGTGTGGTGACTCCGGTGTTGACAGGATTGAAGTCGTTGTCTTTTATGTCGTTGCCATATGCATTGACAGAACTGAGTCCGGAAAGCGCACATAGGGCGATATTTATTCTTGATGGGATTTTCATTTGAAGGATGAGGGTATTGGATATCAGTATACGGCTCTTTATTATAAACTTGAAATCGGGAGGATTATTTTATGGCTACGAGAAGAAGCTTCTCTCCGTTTAGCCGCAGTTCTATCCTATCGCCCGGAGCTATTACGGTAGGGACTGAAATGCCGGGGACGATCAGGTCGCCTGTCTTAAGGGTGTTGGTCGCGCTGACGGCCTCTATTACGTCGTCAATGCCGGAGGAGAACATACTTGGAGTCCACTCAGCCACGGTCTCTCCGTTTTTTACGAGTTCAAGCGGCGCAGAGGAGAGGAAATCTTCAGCTTTCATAAAATTGCCTATAATAATCGACCTGTCAAAATTCAGAGCCATATCCGGGCTTCTTCCCTCCTGAAGAAGGGAGTCGTATAAATCAGTGGCCTGGAAATGGATTGCTGGTGCTATCTCTTGATAATACCGTGGAGCGAATTTTGATGCAATGGATTTGCCCAGTCTTGATATTCTGACAACCGGAGCGATTACTGCGTCGAAACTATCGGCGAAATCCGGGATGAAAAACGGTTTTCCGGCATTCGCCATGCAGGAATCTGCAATGAAATACCATGATAACCCTTTCGAGGAGTCGATTCTATTTCCTGTAGCTATGATAGCCTTCATTCTATTGTTCTGCGTTAAGACGGTTGAAAATCAAGGCCAGGTGTGCATAAATCGACGTATTGGCCATAACTATTCCTTCAGCCACTTTCACGCGGTAGGGCGTGAAATTCCAGATCGCCTTTATTCCTTCGCCGATGGCAATGTCGGCCGTCTCCTGCGCACATTCCACGGGCACTGTCAGAATGCCGATTGAGGCCGGGGTTTTCTGCATGACCTCGGTTATGTCGTCGATATTGTGAATGGGTACTCCGGCAACAATCGTGCCGGTCTTCTTCGGGTCGATGTCGAATCCGGCTATTATTTCAAGTCCGTATTTTGAAAGTCCGGAATCCTGCATAAGTGCCAATCCGAGGCTTCCTGCTCCAAACACGTAAGCTTTGTGGGAAGTTCTGAACCCGAGGAATTCTGCTAAAGTCTCCACAAGCGCATCCACCTCGTATCCGATTCTGGTCTTCCCCTTTAAGGAGAGGAATGAAAGGTCTTTGGCTATCTGGGAGGAGTCGACATTCAGGGCGCGTGAAATTTGGGTGGAGGAGACATATTCCGTTTTTCTCGCTTTCAGGATTTCGACATATGCAAGATACCATGGCAGCCTGCGCAGCGTAGGCTCCGGGAGTATGATATTATTGTTGGGGGTCATTTCTTATTTTGTAGTTATCCGGCAGCGACTGCCAGCTTGTTGGTTTTTGTTATTTCAGCTCCTTCTGTTGTTATGATGGTGGCCCTATAGATATAGATTCCGCGTGCCACCCTTTGCCCCGACGTGTCGCGCAGATTCCAGGGGATGCTTGCTGATGAAGCTCCGGAATATGACGACGTGGCGTCGGAACTCCAAACTTTCACGCCGGAAAGATTGAACACCTCAATGTGGCATTTTGAGGCTCCCATGTGGGCATCCGTATTCACAATGAAAGTGACTGAAGACACTGCGGGGCTGACATCAGTCGTTAGCTTGGATATGGAAGGCAGCCATCCTGCCTTGACGGAGAATTTGAGATTTGCGGAGGATGAATTGTTGGCATTGTCCCAGACGGTCAGTTTAAGTTCATGCTCTCCGGGCTGAATGTCGTTCATCTGATAGGATATGGAGCCACTGCCGGGGTCTTCTGAGTCAGGACTGAAATATGAGGATATGTCGCCCTGCAGGGTTTTGCCGTCGAGCGAAAGCGACATGCTGTGGCCTATGCCAGCTTCAGATAGATTTATGCCGGAAGGGTCGGAAACCTCTGCATACAGTTTTGGTGAGGGCCCTGTCACGTCGCCGTCGGCAAAAGTGGGGGAGTTGAGATAGAACATGGAGATTTCAGGCCCTTCGATGTCATCGTCGGTATCTTCATTGAATCCGTAGACGTATAATTGCTCCGATACTCCCGAAGCCTCCCGGCCGGATTCGTCGAAAGCATACATGGAAAGCATGGCGGGGCAGTAGTTGTTTTCTATTTCCGAAGGAATGAGCAATTGCGCCCTCCATTTCCCTTCCGCAATTTTTGCTTTTGTTGAGAGAAGACGGGTTTTGCGGTCGTTGTATGTCATGGGGGTTCCCTTGTCGCCGTTTCCGTGGGTTGTCACTGCTTTTTCAGCGTCAAACAACTTTATTTCCATTGTCCCATTGAAATTCTCCGCAAGAGAGCCGTCCTGATTGAGGATTCTGCCCGTAATGATGGATTTCGACCTCGCCTTCAGCACGGGAAGCTCCGGGTCTGCCCCTATGGCTATGCCTCCTATTGAATCGACCTCCACCGTCATTGTCGGCATTGGAAGGCGTATCGAGGGGTCGCCCATGAGGCCGTATCTAAGTTTGTTGTTGTCGTTTGTTGTCCTGTTTTTGCCGTTGATCATGAAATCCCCGACTCTTAAAGGCATGCCATTGTCGTCAGCTCCGTAGAAGAAAGGAGAGGTGTTTGCGTTAAGGACACCGTTATGGGGGATAAATACCTTCCTGCTTGGGCAAATCATCCCGATAATCCCGGCGTTGGGGTTAAGCCACATCTCCTCGCCTCCGCTGACTTTGTCGTCGTCCCAATTCATAAATTCGCACGTGGCAGCATAGATGAACGGAAGATTGCGGTTTGACATGGAAGTGATGTCAGTCCACGTCAGGAGTTTTTCGTGGCCCCATTCCCTCGGGTTGGCGTGGCCGATATAATTTATGAATGCCACTCCTTCGTTGATTTTCCCCATCATTCTCTGTTTAGCCTCTGGATACGTCGCGCCTGTGCCGGAAAGAACCAAAGGATAGGAATCGAGATAAAGCTTCTCGTAGATAAGCCTGTTGCCATTTGCTGAAGCCTTCATTCCCTCAATCACGTCTTCCGCCTGCTGCAAATGATCGCCGTTGTCCTGATCGTCGGCAATGACCATCACCGACCCGCGCCAAGCCCCCGGGGATGGGTTGCTCATATAATTCTCCAGTTTGGCGACGGCGTTTTCCGCTTCCTCCACTGATTTGACAGGCATCCTGCCGACAGCCACGTGAATCGTTTCCCGGTCCATATTCAGGGAGGCGGTGTTGTCGTTGAGCATTCCGATGTAGTCGTCGGTGGAGTAAGACGTGGAAGTGGAGAACCCTTCAGCCGACTGCCAGATCGGGAGACGGGGATAACCCTGCCGTTTCACGGAGGGGGTGACCATCTTGTTGTCGTAGGTAGGACGGCTGAAAAGCAGGCAATAGCGTGCATAGCGTCCGGAGTTGTCATTCCTGCGGTCATACCACATTTTCAGCAATTTCCTGAACGCCGTCACGTCGGATGCTCCCGAAGAGAATTCATTATAGATTTTGTCGTCTTGAATCACTTCCACTTTCAGGTCTCCGCGCTTGTTGTGGATCTCCGCCAATCTGTTGGCGGAATTCATGAACAATGCCGGGGCGATTATAAGCATGTCGGGTGCTTCAAGGGCATGGATATCTTGGTTTGCCACACGCCCTGCGGGTTTCACGCTCCGGGAAATACGGGAGGGATCGAATGCCACGTATTCACGGTATCCTGCCGTCGATGCGAAGAAGGCGTCAGATCCTTCAAGTTTGAACCCTACCTCGGATGGGTTGATAGGGTCAGTGACATCCCATATGACTGTGGATTCCGAGCACCCTTCCACCTTGACGTCGGATGTGGCCGGAAGGGAGAGATAGAAATACAGCTCATCTTTGTCAAGACGCAACAAGCGGGGATAGAACACTTCGATATAGTCGAGGGCTGCGGTGTAGATCGCTCCGGAATAAGAGTATTTAATGGAGAGGTTAAGCTTTTCTCCGGGTGATGGAATCGTCTTGATGGAGGAGGTTGTGGTCAGGAATGTCTCAAGCGAGCCGACTCCCGGAATCTTGTCGGAATTTGTGGCGGGTAGTTGCGTGCCATTGGCGGAGACAAGGATAGACGACTGACCGTTGGAGACCATGGCTCCAAACATTATCCTGGCAGTGGCGTCGCCGATGTTGCCCGGTAGGTTGAAATTGAAGTTGCGAGTGGATTGCGTCCTGAAATCTTCGCCCAGCAGGATCCTTCCGGAATTCGACGGGGCGATGAGGTCTTGCTCATGCAGGATTCTTTCGGTGAAAATGGTGACGGGTTCTGAGCCTACGGTTTTTATGTCGGATGATGCCGGGGATTTTCTCTCCCCTTCAATATCGCTGATGAAATAGTAGGCTGATTGGGAATAAGGGTTGAGGTTGTGGCTATATCCCGACGTAGATGTAGAAGCCGTCCATGAGACACACGCATGCCCGAAAAAGACAATCCCGGCCGGAGTTCTGACGGAGGGGATTGCAGGCAAGTCGTCGGGAGTGGCGGAATTAATCTGCTCCGGGAGCATTCTTCCACCATATCCGTAGACGTTGACTTTGTCGGGGTCTGAAAAACCAAGATTTTTTAGGGTTGAGTTGCTGATAAGCTGCATTCCTGATTCAGCGACCTGCACCTTGGCCCATTTGCCGGACGCCAGCTTCGATGAGGCGGCATAATGGGAAGAGGGGAGGGCAAAGACGTGGCATGTGGCGACAGCCATCATTGCCAAGACTGCGATTAGCCGCATCATGGTAAAGAGTCTTTTCTGGAGTGGCTGAATCGTAGGTGTATTGTCGATTGAAATATGAAGAAAGTTCAAAGTCTTTATGTTTAATCGTTTTTGAAAGTAGGATTCTTATCGGGAATGCATTCCTCAAATAGACAGGAGTCTGGCTGACCATTATTTTAGTAGTTATTTTTTAGATTACTAAATTGTAGCCGACAGCTTATCAGTCAATAAACGCAGAAACATTATGCGATATTGCAGCAAGCCACATGCGTATTTCTTTCAAGAGCTCTCCTAAACGCGCGATTAGTCCTTATCGGAATAGGGCCATATGTCGCCTTCAAGAAAATTTTGCCATTCCTCTCTTGACCCGCAGAAGGCGTTGAGGTCAACGTCTCCTTCGATGCCGTCCACTTCCCCTCTATGATTGAATTGCCAGAAACTCCATTCGGCGTGAATGGGATTCTCTGAAAACCCGCAAATCCATAGAGGCGCTCCGGGGAATGCGTCTGCAAGGTATTCATAATATCCGTCGCGATTGCTGTAGAACATGACGCGATGTCCGAGCAGATTGAGGTATTCCACCATATGCGTAAGCCGCGATTGTATTTTCTCCTTTGGAATCGAATCGGGATTGCCGGCCTTTTCCACGTCTATCACGATTCCGAGGTCGGGACGGCGTTTGCCCACGGCTTTAAGTAAATTAAGGGCTTGCTCCACTCCGTCGCGGTCAAACCGGAAGAAATGGTAGATGCCTGTCTTGAGTCCGGCCTTTTCAGCTTTGTCGTAGTTGACCCGGAAATTCCTGTCTTTGAAATCCACTCCTTCAGTGGCCTTTATGAAAACAAATTCATAGCCGTCGGCAGCTACCCTCTCCATGTCGACGTTGCCGTTGTGGGCGGAGATGTCGATTCCCCTGACAGGATAACGTTCAGGGTCGACGTATGGAGGCGACGACATGAACGTCTTGTAGGCCCATATCCCGGCGAAAACGAGAAACAGGCATACAAACAAAAAGACCGCGGCGGCAATCAAGTCTTTCAATGGCCTATTGAAGAAATTTGTCTTCATTGTTAGAATAAAGAAGCGGTTTAAGCAACTTCATTACAAAGTTAATAAAAAATAGTGTTTGCAGAAAAATATTCACGAATTTTTCATCCTTCGATCATGAAAATGTTCCGGAGGGGTATGGTTATCGGTCCCGCGTCAATTGAATGACACGATTTTTAACGGCTGATTTTGTATTTACGGCAGGATGAACTAAATTTGCATCATAAAACTTCACTTCGACGATAAAACAACAGGTAAGCCGAGACAGAAACAATGAGCGATGCAGTATATCATATAGTGGTCATTGCAGTGGCGGGATTCGCCGTGATAAAGGGCTTCCGGAGCGGATTCACGGGGCAGGTGTCGGGCATTCTCGGGTTTGCGTTCGGCACGGTCTGTGCCCATGTGTTTGACGCTGAGGCGGAATCTTTTGTCAGGACAATTCTCCCGGGATTGCATGGTAGGACCGGATCGTCGTTCATCTACAGTGTCCTGTCGGCTGCCCTTGTGTATACTGCAGTCTATCTTCTTTTCCGGCTCCTGACCAAGGTCTTGAGAAGCGCGATGCAGGTGTTCTATGTCGGGATGCTCGACTCCCTGATGGGATCGGCTTTCTGTCTGGTGAAATACATGCTGCTGATTTCCATTGTCTACAATTTGATGGTTTGTGTCAATCCTGGCTCCCCCTTGATGAAATATGCGAGTTCAGATGATGGAAATGTAGTGGAAGTGGTCATGATGCTTGCCCCCGGATTGCTTGGATGCAGAAGCTATGAAGATCTCTACCATCTCTTGCAACTCAGAGAGGCGAAAAAGATCAGTTGCAACATAAGTCGGGAGCCGTGCGTTATAGATAAACAGAGAGGCCTCCACAAGGCACAAATAATAATAGAAAATGCTAAAAGTTAAAAACCTACATGCCCGTATCAACGGGAAAGAGATATTGAAGGGTATAAATCTCGAGATACGCCCGGGAGAGGTGCACGCTATAATGGGTCCCAACGGGTCGGGAAAGTCGACGCTGTCAATGGTGTTGGCAGGCAACCCGGCCTATGAGGTGACGGAAGGCAGCGCGGAGTTTTATGGCAAAGACCTTCTTGCCATGGCTCCCGAGATAAGAAGCCATGAGGGGCTTTTCCTCGGCTTTCAGTATCCGGTGGAGATTCCCGGCGTGTCGATGGTCAACTTCATGAGGGCCGCAGTCAATGCCAAGCGAGAGTATTTCGGCCAACTCCCGATGAGCGCCACGGAATTCCTTAAAATGATGAGGGAGAAACGTTCTGTAGTGGAGCTCGACAACAAGCTTGCATCCCGTTCGGTCAATGAGGGATTCTCCGGAGGAGAGAAGAAACGCAACGAGATTTTCCAGATGGCCGTGCTCGAACCGAAACTGTCGATACTCGATGAGACAGACTCCGGACTTGACATCGACGCACTGAGAATCGTGGCTGAGGGAGTCAACAAACTGAAGACCGACAACAACGCCACAATCGTGATAACCCATTATCAGCGTCTTCTCGACTACATTCGTCCGGAATTTGTGCATATCCTCTACAAGGGAAGGATAGTCAAGACCGGAGGCCCGGAGCTTGCACTCGAACTTGAAGAGAGGGGCTACGACTGGATAAAGCAGGAAGTCGACGGATAACGATAAAGAATAAATGAAATGAGTGCCCTTACACAATATATAGAACTTTACAAGTCTCATTCCAACCTTGTCAACTCCAACAGTTCTCCGGTCATGAACGAACGCAGGGGAAAGGCTCTTGCCGCCCTTGAGAACATGGCTTTGCCTGAAAAAGGATCGGAGAATTATGAGACCATCAATCTCGACGGATTGCTCGCTCCCGACTATGGACTTAACATTGGCAGGGTCAGCATCGACGTCAACCCCGCCGCCACTTTTCATTGCGGAGTGCCTAATCTTTCGACGGCGCTCTTCTTTCAGGTGAACGATGTCTATGCAGAAAGCATGAATGCACGCGCCGGTCTGCCTGTGGGTGTGCATGTCGGCAGTCTGAGAGACCTTTCCGAGCAGAATCCCGGTTTTTACGAAAAATTTTACGGTGCTGCGGCTGATATTGCCAATCCCATCGTGGCTCTCAACACTTTGCTCGCCCAGGACGGTATTGCTGTATGGGTCGAACCGGGAGTGAGGGTGGAGAAACCTTTGCAGATAGTCAATATCCTTCAGAACGGGGCTCCGCTCATGGCAGTCAGGCGTCTGCTTATTGTCGTAGGTGATGGCGCTGAAGTCAGAATCCTTACGTGCGACCATACGCAGAATCCTGATACGGATTTTCTTGCGTTGCAGACAATAGAGATGTTTGTCGGCGATAACGCCCGTCTTGATTTCTACGATCTTGAGGAGTCGACGGAGCGCACGGTGAGGCTTTCGGGCCTTTATCTCCGTCAAAGCGGAGGTAGCAACATGACAATCGACGGAATGACCCTTTATAATGGCACGACAAGGAATGAATATTTCTGTCGCTATGAGGGTGAGGACGCTTCCCTCCATCTCTACGGCATGGGTATAGAGGACCGCCACCGACATCTCGATACGTATTCGCGTGTAGAGCATACGAAAGGCAGTTGCACCACCGACGAACTGTTTAAATACGTTGTGGATGATGATGCTGTCGGCAGTTTCGCAGGCCTTATCCTTGTCGGGAAAGGCGCCGACAAAACAGAGGCTTATCAGAGCAACCGAAACATAGTGGGATCGGAGAGGGCGAGGATGTATTCAAAGCCTCAGTTGGAGATTTATGACGACGACGTGAAATGTAGCCACGGGTCGGCCACGGGTCGGCTCGACGATATGCAGGTGTTCTACATGCGCACGAGAGGAATCCCCGAGGCTACGGCAAAGCTTCTTCTGAAGCAGGCTTTCATGGCCGATGTCATTGAGGGAGTGCGTCTCGAAGGACTCAAAGAGAGGCTTCACATGCTCGTGGAAAGGCGTTTCTCGGGTGCCTCATTGGGCTGCGGCTCATGTAAGTCGGGATGCCGCGATTTGAATGAATCTCCCGATCAAGATATGATGGACTTATGATAGAAAGAGAGGAATTGCTGAAGATTCGCCGCGAGTTTCCTATTCTTGAAAGGAAAGTGGCAGGCAACGCGATGATATATCTCGACAACACAGCGACGTCGCAGACTCCACAAGGAGTGGTCGATGAGATTGTCAGGATCTACACGCATGAAAAGGCTAACGTCCATAGGGGCGTGCATACCTTGTCGCAGGAGATGACCGATCTTCAGGAGCATACGCGTGAAAAGGTGCGTAGATATATCAATGCGACAGGTATAGAGGAGATTGTCTTTACGAGAGGCACCACGGAGGGCATCAACCTTGTCGCATCATCGTTCGGTAGGCGCTTTAAGGCCGGCGACGAGATAATCCTTACGGTCATGGAGCATCATGCCAATATAGTGCCATGGCAATTGTTGCACGACAGGACCGGAATTGTAATCCGGGTCGTAGATATTGACGAGAAAGGGGAGCTTGACTTGGAGCAATACCGTACTCTATTCAACGAAAGGACGGTCATGGCTTCGTTTTGTCATGTAAGCAATGTGTTGGGTACGGTCAATCCAGTAAAGGAGATGATAGGCTATGCGCATTCCAAAGGAGTGCCTGTGCTTATCGACGGGGCTCAGGCTTCTCCCCATATGAGGCTCGACATGCAGGATCTCGACTGTGATTTCTATGTGTTCTCTTCTCATAAGATGTATGGGCCGACAGGCATTGGCATTCTCTACGGCAAGAAAAAATGGCTTGAGCAGATGCCTCCTTATCAAGGAGGAGGGGAGATGATAGGCAGGGTGACTTTCGAAAAGACCACCTATGCCGACCTTCCGTTCAAGTTCGAGGCCGGTACTCCGGATTTTGTCGACATCGCTGCCTTTTCGAAAGCTTTGGAGTTTATCGAAAGGGTAGGAATAGAGAAAATCGCCGCTCATGAGCATGACTTGATGGAATATACCCAGACCCGGATGATGGAGATTGCAGGAATGAGGATTTTCGGCACGTCTGCTGATAAGAGTGCCGTAATATCATTCCTTGTTGGCGACATACATCCGTATGACCTTGGCTTGCTGCTCGACAAGCAAGGCGTGGAGGTTAGGACGGGACATCATTGTGCAATGCCTTTGATGGACCGCCTTGGAATCCCGGGCACTGTCAGAGCATCGTTTGCCGTCTACAATACCATAGAAGAGGCGGATGCCTTCCTTAAAGCCCTTCGCCGCGCTTCGGCAATCCTTGGAGCCTGATAGATAAGAAGCGCTCTAACGAAGCTACCCGGCTGATGTGTGGTGATTTCTATCACCACACATCAGCCGGGTAGCTTCGTTGTTTATTCAAAGCACTCAAGGTTCGCGCTCTCATATCCCGAAGTGTTGGGAGTGTCTGTCAGTTCTTTCTGAAAGAGGGTTTGGTCTGCATTTCTTCTTCGAATTTGTTGGGAAATTTCCAATGCTGGCGGGGATGGGTCATGGCCCATATGACGAGTCCGATTCCGAGCAACACGAATGGAATGCTCAATGCCTGGCCTATGTTGATGCCGTATTTTGCTATCATTTCATATTCCGACACGACTTGCACGTTTTTCACGTATTCAATGATGAATCGCGGCAGGAAGATTCCGATGAAGAAGATTCCTGTGATAAGCCACGGGCGTTCCTCAGCGTTTTTCTTCCAATACATCCACATTAGCAGGGCGAACAATGCGAAATAGCAAAGTGCCTCGTAGATTTGGGTTGGATGTTTGGGCACTGTTTCTCCGTCGCGGATGAAAATGAATCCCCACGGGAGGTCGGTAGGGCCTCCGTAAATCTCGCTGTTCATAAGATTGCCGAGACGAATCAGTCCGCCGACGAGAGCGATAGGGATGACGAGCTTGTCGAAGGTCCAGGACGCTGGCTTCTTGGTGACTATCCAGGAGAAAAGGAATACTGAGAGGATGATGGCAATCGTGCCGCCGTGGGAGGCAAGCCCTCCGTTCCAGACCTTGAAAATCTCTGCGGGATGTTTTGAATAGAAATCCCATTCATAGAAGAACACATGGCCGAGGCGCGAGCCTATGATTGTGGCCACCACTACGTAGGCGAGAAGGATTCCGAGCCATTTCTCCGGAGCTCCTTCATGCTTAAACATCTTGGCCACGATGTTGTAGCCTATGATGAATCCTACGGCAAAAGCAAGGCCATACCATCTGACGGTGATAGGGCCAAGGCTGAACAACACCGGGTCGGCGTTCCATGTTATAAAATCAAGCATTGTCAGTTGTTGTTGATTGTTTCAAAAAAATCGCAGCCTTTTGGTTTGTGGCAAAAAGGCGGGGAGAAAGACCGCGACAAGCCGCGTCTGAGGAAAAAACGTCCAGACGCGGCTTGTTATTGTGATAAGCCGGAATTATTGGCTTGACCGTTTGTCAGAGCTTGCTTACGATTTCGGCCGTATCCTGGGCAATCATTAGCTCCTCATCGGTCGGAATGACCACGACATGCACTGATGAATCCTTTCCGGAGATTTCCACCTCTTCTCCTCTCTTTTCGTTGGCTTTGGCATCGAAGGTGACGCCCATGAATGCGAGTTGCTTGCAGATGCGTTCGCGGGAGTTGGTTTGGTTTTCCCCGACGCCACCGGTGAAGACAATCACGTCAACGCCTCCGAGCACGGCGGCATAAGCGCCTATATATTTAAGGATGCGGTATTCATACATGTCAAGCGCGAGAATAGCTTTTCTGTCGCCTTGCGAGATGGCAGCGTCGATGTCGCGCATGTCGGAAGATATTTCCGAAATGCCGGCAACTCCACTGCGTTTGTTGATGAGGTTGCTGACTCCTGCGGCGTCGAGGCCTTCACGCTCCATCATGTAGACGATAGCTCCGGGATCGACATCTCCGACACGGGTGCCCATCATCAGGCCTTCGGTAGGAGTGAGGCCCATGGAGGTGTCGACGCTTTTGCCGTCGGCTATGGCGGTGATGCTGGCTCCGTTGCCGATATGGCATGTGATGATACGCTGCTTGTCGTAGGGAAGGCCAAGGAATTCGCAGGCACGGGCCGAGACGTAGCGATGGCTCGTGCCATGGAAACCATAACGACGCACTCCATATTTTTCATATGCGGCATAGGGCAGGGCATACATGTAAGCCTTGGCGGGCATGGTCTGATGGAAGGCAGTGTCGAAGACAGCCACCTGGGGAACGTCGGGAAGGATAGAGGTGACAGCCTCTATGCCGGTCACGTTGGCGGGGTTGTGAAGAGGAGCTACAGGATAACATTCCTTCACCTTTTCAATCACTTCGGGGGTGATAAGCACAGACTTGTTGAACCATTCCATGCCGTGAACGACACGATGGCCAACGGCTCCGATTTCATCGAAGCTTTTGATGACGCCCTCTTTGGGGTCGGTCAGAAGGTGGAGCACGTTTTTGACGGCCTCTTTGGCTGTCGGCATCTCTGTCGTGATGACCTCTTTTGATCCGTCCTTACGTTTGAATTTCAGGAATGAGTCGGGAAGACCGATTTTCTCTACACCGCCTTCTGCGAGCACTTCTTTCGATTCAGAATCGATTAGCTTATATTTCACGCTGCTGCTGCCGCAGTTGAGCACAAGAATTTTCATGAGGATGGTATATGTTTTGGAGTATTATATGATTGGAAGCCCCGGCCATTCATGATGAATGGCCGGATACTTCCGATGTTCATTTAAAAGGAATCAAAGACCCTTGTTGCCGATAGCCTGGTTGCAGGTGACGATGATGGTGTTGACAATGTCTTCTACCGTTGCGCCTCTGGAAAGGTCGTTGACGGGAGCTGCAAGGCCTTGGAGTATAGGACCTACGGCACCGGCTCCGGAGAGACGTTGCACGAGCTTATAGGCAATGTTTCCAGTCTCAAGCGAGGGGAAGATGAGCGTGTTGGCATGTCCTGCTACTTTGCTGTCGGGAGCCTTCAGCTCTCCTACGGAGGGCACGATTGCGGCATCGCTCTGGAGCTCTCCGTCGATATTCAGGGAAGGATCTTTCTCGCGGGCAAGTTCCATGGCTTCGCGGACCTTGTCGACCTTTTCGTCGGAAGCCGAACCCTTTGTCGAGAAGCTGAGCATGGCAACGACCGGATCAAGCCCTGCGATGTCTTTTGTGGTCTTGGCGGTGGCTATCGCGATTTCCGCAAGTTCCTCCTTTGTGGGGTCGGGCACTACGGCGCAGTCGGCAAAAACGAGCATATGATGGTCGCCATATTGGCAATCTTCGGGAAGCAGCATGATGAAAGCTCCGCTGACCACGGATATGCCGGGCTTCGTCTTCAACACCTGGAAGGCGGCGCGAAGCACGCTCGACGTCGGGCTAAGGGCACCTGCCACCATGGCGTCGGCGTCGCCTGCCTTAATGAGAAGGCAACCGAGATAGAGCGGATTCTTCACGGTGTAGCGTGCATCCTGAAGGGTCACACCTTTTTTCTTGCGCAGCTCGCAGAATAGTTCGGCATATTTCTCAGTGAACTCAGTGTCGTCGGAGTCATAGAAATTGGCGTTGGCGATATATTTGAGTCCGAGTTTTTCAGCTTCGGCGAGAATCTCGTTTTTCTTGCCGAGGAAGATTATTTCCGCGGCTTTCTTTTCAAGGATAATTTCGGCGGCCTTGAGGGTGCGCGGCTCTTTTGATTCCGGGAGCACCAGTCTCTGGGGATGCTCCTGAGCTTTTTTAGTAAGCCTTTCGAATAAGGTCATTTTTTTATATGTTTTAGGTTGAAATATTTCTTTGGCCGTATGTCGCCACCCGCTCTTCGCATCATGACGAAGACGGCCCGGGGGCGGCATGAGGGTTATGATGCAAAGTTATAAAAACATTTTCAAAAGAAAGGTTTTGGCGGCCTAAATTTATTGAAAAAAATTAAAAGTGGGAATATTTGCATTTTTTTGCGGTAGATAGGTCATTCAGACGGCATAAATTTTGTAATTTTACGGACTGAAAGCGACAATATCATCCCGTTCATACAAATGAGAATCATCAAACGACTATATCTCTTTATCCTCAAAAGTTTTCTTCCGCTGTTTGCGATGACCTTTTTCATAGTCCTCTTCATCGTGCTGATGCAGTGGCTTTGGAAATATATCGACGACCTTGTCGGCAAGGGCCTTGAATTTTCGCTCATAGCGGAGCTCTTTTTCTATGTGGCCATAAGTCTTGTGCCAATGGCTCTTCCCCTTGCCATCCTGTTGGCAAGCTTGATGACGTTTGGCAACTTCGGGGAACGGTTTGAGCTTACGGCCATGAAGGCTTCGGGGGTTTCTCTGCTTAAGGCCATGAGCCCGTTGATAGTGTTTATATCCTTGATCTCAATTGGGGCTTATTTCTATCAGGACTATCTCGTGCCGAAGGCGCAGGTGAAGATGTGGACGCTTCTCTTCTCCATGAAGCAGAAATCTCCCGAACTTGAAATTCCGGAGGGCGTTTTCTACGACCAGATTCCGGGCTACAATCTCTTCGTGCAATCTAAAAACAAAGATACGGGTATGCTTTACGACGTAATGATCTACGACGTCAGCCACGGAGGAGACAACTCTACGATCCTTCTTGCCGATTCCGGCCGTCTCGCCCTGACAGCCGACATGAAATATCTTTACCTGCATCTTTTTCAGGGCGAACAATTTGAGAATCTCCGCGACCAGAAGAGCCTTGACCGCAACGTGCCTTTCCGTCGGGAGGAATTCGCCGACAAGGAGGTGCTGATTCCCTTCGATGCCAACTTCAACCGTCTTGACGAGGGGGGTATGCGCAGCCAGTATGTCGGGAAGAATATAGCCCAGCTTCGTCATTCTGTTGACTCCATAGGGGCACGCATTGATTCCATAGGAGCCGTCTATACGAAGGAGCTCCATGTCACGGCTTTTCCCCTTCTCATTGGAAGGGACGAGAGGATGGAGGATGGGAAGAAGGCCCCGGCTCGGAAAGACACGGCGGAAGTGAAGCCCGTGGATATCGACACTCTTATCCTGAAGCTCAACACCGACAACCAGACGGGAGTGTTCGACAGGGCGATGGGCATCTCGGAGCGCAAGGTCAATGAGATGCAGTTCAAGTCTATGACGGTCTCTGAAGATAAGAGAATCATGCGTCGGCATGAGATAGAACTGATAAGGAAATATACTTTGTCGGTGGCTTGTCTGGTGTTCTTCTTCATCGGGGCTCCTTTGGGAGCGATTATCCGCAAGGGAGGACTCGGCACACCTCTTGTCATATCGGTGCTCCTCTTCCTCGTGTATTACATCATTGACAACACCGGCTATAAGATGGCCCGCGACGGCCACGTGGCATGCTGGGAGGGGATATGGCTCTCAACCTTCGTTCTTGCTCCGCTTGGCATTTACGTGACGTATAAGGCTATGAATGACTCCGCCGTGT
Organism: Muribaculaceae bacterium; assembly: GCA_009775375.1. Lineage (GTDB taxonomy): Bacteria > Bacteroidota > Bacteroidia > Bacteroidales > Muribaculaceae > Lepagella. The sequence continues at coordinate 19,921 of VSPO01000017.1, forward strand.
TTGATGCGGATCGCTATAAGGCATTCTTCAGAAAAGTATTTGGAAAGAAGGTGGAGAGAAAAGTGGCGTATAAAGAGGTTATCATCAACGATATCTCTAAGGAGGATGCAATTTCACGTCTCACTCTTCTCAAGGAGGAAGCGATGGCTTTCGCCGAGCATTATGAACGACGCCAGGGCTATAAGGCATATTGGACAAAAGGCTACGACATGAAGAAAATCCATGAAATCAGCGACCGGCTTGAGAGCGACGTGGAATATCTGACAGACTGCCGCAACAATATAGCCGTCAACAAGCTGATGGATTATCCTGTGGTGCGCAATCTATGGCTATATCATCCGGGCGTCAATAAGGTGGTCGGGGCTGCATTCATGTGGTTTGCTCCTTTGGGATTGCCCATATATCTTGCGGGAATCCGCGCCCAGCGCAATCTGAAGGAGGAGATGAAGAAGATTGCCGAGGTCAGCGACACGATTATCGGTCTGCTTGAAACAGAATCCGACCATTCGTGAGGAAACCGCCACATCATTTACTTACGATATGTGAATCTAAGCGCGTGTTCCTTAAAATTTCGGGGTCGTAAGGGCGGTGATTTTAAGAAGCGCTCAAGCGCGTTGCTTAAAACAGATAAGCGACGGGGAAAAATAAATGCGACCGCTCTCACGAGTGGCCGCTTTTGATAACAAGAGTTGTCTCTTGTTATCACTTAAACTTAATGAACAAAAATCTATCTTCTTTCTTTTCAATAGATATAACCTTAAACGAATAAGATTTGTTCAGAATAGGTTCTTATTTAACTCATATTAACATACGAAGACATTCTTTTGCGATTTATATTGATACGTATGCTTGAATGATATATTTCTCCTCGTTTTTGTGACTGGTAAAGAGGTAAGTTCCGCAAAATAACCCATGAGCTCATGGTCAACCTTTTGAGTCCTCCTTAATTAGCAAAAGCGCATCACCGGGGAATAGACGGCGTTTCCCATTCGGTATGATATACTTGCCTTCTCTGCGTATCATCATTACCAATGTGCCTTCGGGAAGTTGCATTGCTCTAAGGGTGTTGCCATTTTCCAAATCCCTTTGCGAGAGTATTATTGTCTGCAACGATGCAGTATGTTCGTCGGATAGTTCCACTCCGAAGGATTCGTTATCCTCAAATTCCGTATCTACCAATTTAAGCTTTTTTGCAACCGTAATAATTGATGTCCCTTGGACAACAAGAGATATGATAGTCACAAAGAATACAATAAGTACCTACGAAAAATAAATGTGCATATGATTGCCTTATGGTGTGAGCGAGATATGAAATCGTGAAGATGGAATTATGGGGTTCCATAACGACTGATGAACGACTTTATAGGTTGCCACAATATATGGCTGGCATTTGTTCATTTATTTTTCGTAGGTACTTATTAAAAATTTGGGATGCTCCGGGAACATCGGCTATCACCGGATAAGTTGCAAATATTATAGGCACCGCTCCTCTAAGGCCTACCCATGACGCAAAAGCACGTGCCTTGCCCGTGACTTTTTTGAACGGCGCGAGACACAGGAAAACACTGACGGGTCGACCGACGATGATCATAAATGCACCAATGAGAATAGACACAGGAGCCACGACAAGCATCTCATGGGGATTTACAAGCAGGCCAAGCATTATAAACACTACGATTTGGGCAAGCCAAGTTATGCCATTCATAAATTTAGTTACACTCAATTTTAGAGGTATCGTTGAGTTGCCTATTATCATGCCGACAAGATATACCGCCAGGTAGCCATTCCCTTGACACAAGGTTGTGAGTGTGAAAGTTAGGAATACAAGGGCAATTAAAAGAATGGAAATCATAGCAGTTGCCAGTCCATTGTCTTCATTTTTCTGATTCCCGAGCTTCATATAGATGCCGGACAATTTTACGCTAACCCATCCAAACACAATGCCGAGACCTCCGCCCACACCGAATTGGAGCAATGAGCAATATGTTTTCTCCTGTTATTTCCATAATATGGCGATGATAGTGCAGGATTACGAAGAATAATATCAATCCCTTTGTCGATGGTTGGTGATGAAGTAGTTTAAATTACTTTATTCTTACAGAATAACTTAAGTAAGTATTCAGGTTATTCCTATACATGTCTTATCCAATCTGAGCGCCGGATTTCAACGCGTGATTAAGTTATGATGGAACCCCATCGCGCCATCATCCCAAGTCGAAATCCCGACCCTCATATTGGCAATCCATGTATAGGAATAATCTGAACACTTACTTATTAAAATTTATTTTTTTCGATTACTCAGTACGTAGATTTCCATATTGTGAGTTGCGTATAAGTCAGCTAACTACAATTAGTCATAGGAAGGGTTGTTTTGATTTACGGAGGCTTCAAGCATCTCGATTTCGCGGTCGAGCGACTCCCTTTGCGATTTTAGCTTGTCGAGGAGTTGAGATTTTTTGATGAGATCGAAGTTCTTTACGTCGGATGCAATCGATTCTGCGAGTGAGAGCATTTTCTCAGCTTCTTTTTGTGGAAGTTCCTGAAGTTCGGGAATCATCTTCCAGGCGGCTTTAAGAGAATTTATGATAGTGGCGGCTGACTTATCATTGGGGGCTTTTGCCAGGTTTTGCCTGCGTTTCCAAGCCATAATGGAGCCATATTGTTTGTCGAGTGACTTTTCTTCGAATCTTCTTCTGTCGATTTCATCTTTGCCCTCAAGGAAAGCTTCTTTATAAAGGGCGATGGTGTCGGATTTCTTCATTTGTTGTTTGTGTTATAATGATAGGTTTAAATCTGATTGCTATTGAAATATGCGTAAAGGTAGCCATAAAATTTAAAATGTGCAAAAAAATGTTTTTGGGCGTGCTTGCCGAGTTGATCCGATTTGAAAAATCTTGTTTTGATTTGAAAATTCTTGTTTTGTTTTGAAAGTTTTTGTTCTGATTTGGAAGTTTTTGTTCTGATTTGGAATTTTTTGTTCTGATTTGGAAGTTTTTGTTCTGATTTGGAAGTTTTTGTTCTGATTTTGTCGATAGTCGTTGGTTTTTTAGTTGTCGTGGGAGGGGAACCACGGCCCTTAGCCGTGGCACAGTAATGCCATCCGGTTGGGAATTTTGGTTTCTGCTTTCTGTTGTTCTGATTTGGTTGGGTTTTGGATTTTATAGCTTTTATGGGACTTCTTTTAATATATTGTCTGTCGTGATTGTTTGGAGAGTAGGCAAAATAATGGTGTTTGGAAAATTTTGAGATGAAGATTTGTCTGTTTTTTGCTGAGAACATAAAAAAGTAGTAAATTTGCATTGAGGTTGTCAAGGCAGCTTCAATGGCGGATGGTGGCAGCTCCGCTTTAATAATCTCTTATTGAGAAAACATACAACTTGAATAATTGACAATGAGAAAGGAAAAAGAACTTGAAGGCGTCACGCTCCTGGGCTGCCAGGGAGTGGCGTACCCCACGGATTATGCACCTCAATTGCTTGAGACGTTTGAGAATAAGCATCCCGAAAATGAGTATGTCGTGAATTTTGATTGTCCGGAGTTTACAACGCTTTGCCCTAAGACCGGACAACCGGATTTCGGTCATATCTATATTTCGTATATCCCAAGGCAGAGGATGGTGGAAAGCAAGAGTCTGAAACTCTATCTTTTCAGTTTCCGCAATCATGGCGATTTCCATGAAGATTGCGTCAACATCATAATGAAAGACCTATGGAAGCTTATGGATCCGAAATATATAGAAGTCAGGGGGCTGTTTATGCCGAGAGGGGGGATATCAATCAATCCGTTTGCCAATATGGGTGATTCCCAACATCAGGAGCTCTGTCTCAAACGAAGGGAAATGGCGTTGGACCTGCCTTAAAAAAAAATTGCTATGGAAAAAGATTCAATATTGATACTTTCAGGAGGGATGGACAGCGTGACCCTCATGCATTACAGGAAAGATAGGATAGCATTGGCCGTAAGTTTCGACTACGGTTCAAATCATAATGCACGCGAGATAGAGTGCGCGCGCAAGCAATGTGAATGTCTGGGAATAGAGCATCTTGTGATACCGTTGACGTTCATGTCGAAGTATTTCAAAAGCAGCCTTCTTGAAGGGGCAGACAGTATACCTGAAGGGTATTATACGGCAATGAACATGAAGTCGACAGTCGTGCCTTTCCGCAACGGGATAATGCTTGCCGTGGCATGCGGGCTTGCAGAGTCGCGGGGATTGCGCCACGTCATGATGGCCAATCATAGCGGCGACCATTCGATATATCCGGATTGCCGTCCCGGTTTTGTCAACGCCATGAGCGAGGCCATGAGAGAAGGGACGTATGAGGGAGTCACCTTGGAGGCAGCCTTTACCGGAATGACGAAGGGAGACATCGCAAGAATCGGAGCCAGAATGGGCGTGGAATATGCTGATACGTATTCATGTTATAAGGGCGGAGAGAAGCATTGCGGAAAGTGTGGCACGTGTGTCGAGCGGAAAGAGGCCTTCATTGAGGCCGGACTGCCCGACCCTACAATTTATGAGGAATAAAAGGATGTATTACGTCAAGAAAAGATTTGAGATAAGCGCAGCCCACTCGTTGCAGCTTTCATATCCGAGCAAATGCACCAATCTACACGGTCATAACTGGATAATAACAGTGGAATGCCGGTCGCGGGAATTAAACAGCGAGGGAATGGTGGTGGATTTTACGCATATTAAAGAGCTTGTCATGGACAGGCTCGACCACGCCGTGATCAATGATGTCGTGCCGGGCAATCCTACAGCGGAAAATATTGCCAAATGGATCGTTGATATCGTGCCAAATTGCTGGAGATGCGAAGTGCAGGAAAGTGAGGGGAACATCGCGATATATGAGAAAGATTAACGAAATATTCTACTCGCTGCAGGGTGAAGGGCATCATGCCGGCTGTCCCGCCATATTCGTGAGATTCTGCGGATGCAATATGCACTGCGATTTCTGCGACACAGACCATCGCAGTGGCGTGGAAATGACGGATGAGGAAATCTTTGATGCAGTCAGGGCCTATCCTGCCGAATGGGTTGTGCTCACTGGAGGCGAACCGTCGTTATGGATAGATGAAGAGTTTGTGGAACAACTTAAATTGACGACAGGGAAGAGCGTGGCGATAGAGACCAACGGCTCAGTCTCCCTGCCAGGAAATATCGATTGGGTCACGCTTTCTCCTAAGACCGGGATGCCGGGAGCCGGAGATTATCGGATAGAAGTAAGGAGTGCGGATGAGATAAAAGTGGTGGAAATTGGTCAGGACCTTGAAGGATACTTTTCTCTTCCATGTAGGACGGAAGACACTATTATGTATCTCCAGCCATGTCACGTGGAGGACGGGCATATCAACAGATTGAACATGGCGCGCACTGTTGACAGAGTTCTGTCTGACCCGCGTTGGCGACTTTCGGTGCAGCTCCATCGCTTTTTAGGCATCCGATAAACCCCTTCGCTCTTAAGGAAGCACTCTTGGTTTTTCTTTTCGCATGAATCAAAAGGAGGGGATGAAACCTGATCAGGTTTCATCCCCTCCTTTTGATTCATGCGAACTTAATTTTCTTGTTTGCGTCAATCTTTTCTTACAGGCTGCCTTTAGGAGCTGAGGATTTAAGGCTCTTGCGTTTCGGTTTTGCAGGAGCCGCCTCGACAGCAGGCTGCTCAACACCGACAAGCGCACCGTCGACCATAATGCGACCACAGTATTCGCAAACGATCACCTTCTTGTGCATCTTTATCTCAAGTTGGCGTTGAGGCGGGATTCTGTTGAAGCAACCTCCGCATGCGCTTCTCTGCACGGTCACGATTCCAAGACCATTGCGTGCATTCTTGCGGATTCTCTTAAAAGCAGCGAGAGTGTAATCGTCGATTTTCTGCTCAAGCTCCTTGGCCTTTGCCCGTATATTCTCTTCCTGCGTTCTTGTCTCAGACACTATTTCGTCGAGCTCCTTGCGTTTCTCAACGAGAATGTGCTGATTGTCGGCAAGCTCCTCTTCAGCCCTTTGTATTTCGAGGGCCTTTTGCTCCTGCTTCTCGTTGGCTTCCCTGATGTTTTTTTCAGCGAGCTCGATTTCAAGACCTTCGTATTCCTTCTCCTTTTCGAGGAAGGCAAACTCACGATTATTTCTGACGTTGTTGATTTGTTCGTCGTATTTAGAAATCTTGATTTTCCTATCTTCGATTTCTCCCTGCTTCTGGGCAACGAAAGCTTTCAGGCTCTCGATTTCATCCTTATGTTTCTGGATTCTTGTCTGATACCTGATTATTTCATCCTCAAGGTCTTTCACCTCGTTGGGGAGCTCTCCGCGCAGAATCTTAATCCTGTCGATCTCGGAGAGATACGTCTGGAGTTGAAAGAGATTTTGCAGGCGCTCTTCCACGCTACGCTCTTTGTCGTTCTTTTTCTCAGTTGCCATAGGCATATATTATGATTACATGTATTTAATAGGGTTTGTCTCGGCTTCGGCAAAATACGTCACGAAATCAGGATATTTCTCCCTTATGATTCGAGAGAAAATCTTTTTAGTGCATAATTCGCTTTCATAGTGGCCAATATCGGCTATAATTATGTCAAGACCATAAGTGGTGAAGTCATGATATTTCACGTCGCCCGTGATTATTATGTCAGCTCCGTTACGGATGGCCTCCCTAATGAGGGAGGCTCCGGACCCTCCACATATCGCGGCTTTTCTGACAACCAGTTGAGGGCTTTGCGACGAATATCTCAAGCATTTCACCTTGAACGCTTCCTTTATTTTCCGAAGGAATTCAATTTTGGGAGTAGGCTGAATCTTCCCGATGACCCCAAGTCCGGTGGATGGATTGTCGTCTTTAGGCTCAAGCACGCTGATTTCGCTCATGTCGAGCACGTGGGCAATCTCATGGCTCACACCTTCCCATGCGGAATCAAGATTGGTATGGGCGGAATATATTGCCACATTTTCGCGAATTGCCTTGATGACGATTCTTTCAGTAGCGGTTCTGCCGGTCACCTCCTTAAGCCCTTTGAAGAGCAGGGGATGATGAGAGACAATCATGTTGCAATGGCGTTCGATAGCTTCATCGAGCACTTCTTCCGTCACGTCGAGGCATAGAAGAGCCGCCGTGACATCCATCTCGGGGTTGCCTATCTGAAGCCCTGCATTGTCGTAGGATTCCTGAAGCCTTTTTGGGGCGAAATCTTCGATTACATCCGCAATGTCTTTGACTTTAAGCATTTTAAATTTACAGTCTAATAGTGTGTTTGGCACGTATTGCCGTCATTCCTTGTCAGGCCTGAGTTCAAGTTTCAATTCATCGAGCTGGGTTTGTTCGATGGGGGACGGGGATTCGTTCATTACGTCGCGTCCGGAATTGTTTTTCGGGAAAGCAATGACATCGCGAATCGTGTCGAGTCCTGCGAGAATAGATACGAATCTGTCGAACCCGAGAGCAAGTCCTCCATGAGGCGGCGCACCGAATTTGAAAGCGTTCATAAGGAATCCAAATTGTTCTTTCGCACGCTCGGGAGTGAATCCAAGAAGCTCAAACATCTCATCCTGAAGGGCAGCGTCGTGGATTCTGATGGATCCTCCGCCAAGCTCTGTTCCGTTGACAATGATGTCGTAGGCAGTGGCGCGGACATTGCCTGTGTCAGTACGCAATTTATCGATGTCGTCGGGATTTGGCGACGTGAAAGGATGGTGCATGGCATAATATCTCTGGGTTTCTTCATCCCATTCAAAGAGCGGGAAATCAATTACCCAGAGAGGGGCGAACTGATTTCTGTCGCGCAGGCCGAGACGGTTGCCCATTTCAAGTCGCAACTCACAAAGCTGCTTGCGGGTCTTCATCTTGTCGCCACTCATGATGAGCAGAAGGTCGCCCGGCTTGGCATCCATGCGTTCAGCCCATTTTTGAAGTTCTTCCGGCTGGAAAAACTTATTGACAGAGCTTTTGAAAGATCCGTCGGGTTCGACTTTCACCCATACCAATCCTTTAGCTCCGACTTGAGGACGCTTGACGAATTCTGTCAGCTCATCAATCTGCTTGCGTGTATAGGCTGCGCAACCGGATGCGTTAATTCCAACAGTGATCTCAGCATCGTCCATCACGGCAAATCCTTTTCCTTTGACAAGGTCGGTCAGCTCAACAAACGGCATACCGAAACGGATGTCGGGCTTGTCGGAGCCGTAAAGACTCATTGCGTCGTTCCAGGTCATGCGCGGGAAAGGCTCTGAGAAGTCAATTCCCTTAACGTATTTGAAAATGTGCTTGACGAGACCTTCAAACATATCAATCACGTCTTCCTGCTCCACGAAGCTCATCTCGCAGTCGATTTGCGTGAACTCCGGCTGTCGGTCGGCGCGCAAGTCTTCATCGCGGAAGCATTTGGCAATCTGAAAATAACGGTCGAAACCGCTGATCATCAACAATTGCTTGAAAAGCTGAGGGCTCTGAGGAAGGGCGTAGAACTCACCCGGATTCATTCGAGATGGCACTACGAAATCGCGTGCACCCTCAGGAGTGGATTTCACGAGAATGGGGGTTTCGATTTCCAGAAATCCTTTTGAGTCAAGATAACGTCGAATCTCGAAAGCCATCTTATGGCGAAGCTCAAGGTTGCTTCTGACGGATGGCCGGCGCAGGTCGAGATATCGGTATTTCATTCTCAGGTCGTCGCCTCCATCCGTTTTGTCTTCAATCGTGAAAGGAGGAATCTCGCTTTTGTTGAGCACTTTCAGGGATTCCGCTATGATTTCTATATCTCCGGTGGGGATATTTTTATTTTTGCTTGTGCGCTCGGCTACTTTACCCGTGATTTGCACCACGAATTCGCGACCCAAAGAATTGGCGGCGTCAAAAAGGGCGTTGTCTTCATGGTAGGAGTCAAACACCACTTGTGTAATACCATAACGGTCGCGGACATCGACAAAAGTCATTCCGCCCATTTTCCGGCTGCGTTGCACCCAACCGGCAATCTTAACAGTCTGTCCGGCATCGGTGAGCCTGAGTTCGCCGCATGTCTTGTCTCTATACATATCGGATATTGAATAAATTGAAATCGCGGGATCCGGGCTGCAGGCCTTTTTTCGGCTCCCTACTAACATGACCAAAAGGCCACACAGACGAGTCTGAGCGGAGGCCAATGGTTTTTAGAGTGCAAATTTACATAGAAATTTGCGTATTATCTTCTTTTCGGCCGAAAAAAATATCGATTCGGCCAATAAAATCATTTAATGTAGGTCTCAAGAGCCTCAAAAAGGTTGTCGGGAATGATTGTGAGCTTCTTGCAGGATGCCGGAATCAAGACGGAAGTGCCCTCCTTTATTACCCTTGTCTCCATGTCTGTCGTGAGGGTTGCTTTCCCTTTTGTGCAGATAATGACTACGTATGTGTCCCATTCCGAGTAGTCGCGCATCACTTCATGATCTATGGTCCAAAGATTGGTGGTAAAAAACGGGGACGTCACAAGGTTCACAGGAATGTCTCGGTGGGCAGTGTAGGCCACGGGTTTTCCTTCTGTGTCTTTGAAATTGATGGCTTCGAAGGCTTCTTTAGTATGAAGCTGCCGTTCGTTGCCGTCTTTGTCTTTGCGCTTATAGTCGTAGAGGCGATAGGTGATGTCGGAAGTCTCCTGTATTTCTGCCACGAAAGCACCTTTCCCTATTGCGTGAACTCTCCCGGCCGGGATAAAGAAAGTGTCGCCGGGCTTAACGGGATTGAAATTAAGCACGTCCATAATTTCTCCGGAATTGACAAGGCCTTCGTATTCATCAGGATTCACTTCCCTGTTAAATCCGTTGGCAAGGCGCGCGCCGGGAGCTGCGCCAAGCACATACCACATCTCTGTTTTCCCGAATTTGGATCCACGTTTCCTTGCGAGCTCATCATCGGGATGAACCTGCACTGAAAGATCATCATGCGCATCGATGAACTTAATCAGCAGCGGAAACGAGTCGCCGTATCTTTTATAGTTTTTCTCTCCCAATAGAGAGGCCCCGTATTTGTCGATGAGAGCGGTCAGAGTCAGGCCTTTGTCTTTCCCATCGGCAACAACGGATTCGGATCCGGCTACGCCTGATATTTCCCAGCTTTCGCCGATCTTTTTTTGGTCGGTTGCAACACCTTTGAACGGGGCGATTTTTTCGCCACCCCATATCACTGTCTTAAATATTGGATTGAATGTCCACATATGTTGATGGTTTATATTCAGAGTGAGTATATATTAAAGCATTCTAAATTGCTTCGTCGTGCCGGATGGAATCAGGCCGGCATTGTCATATTGAAAAAATCAATCACAGACGGTATATTATTAACCTCTTTGATGCTTTGTTTGTTTTATGAGTGAGAGCCTAAATGCAAAAATAAGTGGATTAGCAGGTAGAGCCTAAACTTAATTTTATTTATTATTATGAACGATAAACTTGACACAGAGGAGAGAAGGGAACTTCCCGACAGCCTCTTCGGACTCCCGGAGAGAAGAGAGTATCCAATGCCCGATGCCGCGCATGTCAGGGCAGCAGAAGCTTATTTCAGATATTGCCCTGAGGAGCTGAAGCCAAAGTTGGCTAAGTCGATATTGAGATTTGCTGATTTATATGGAGTGGATGTAGAAAGTCCTACGGTGCACAGCTATGCCGGCTACTGAACCGTCAGTCATCAGACTCATCCCCCGGCAGGGGCTTGTCTTTGAGCATCCCTATGGCGAAGTCGAGAATAGAGTCTTTCCCTGAGGCAAGTTCTTCCGGGGTGCAGTGAATCTCACAACCGGGGGAGGGGTCGATGCCGTCTTCCGTGCACATCCCCTCCGCGTCGAGAAGTGGACAAGAGGAGAATCTGACAGACCATCCTATAGGAAGCTCAGAGGAGAAAGGGAGCCCACCCCCTCCGCCCGTCTTCGCCCCAACGATTGTGACGTTGGGAAGAGATTTCATAACCGCAGCGAAATCATTTGCTGCGGAGAAGCACGACCTGTTGGTCAGCAATACAATCGGGCCTTCCCATTTTATCCTCCCCTGGTCTGCAGGCTTGTATTCAATGGGATAAGGCTTGGAGAAATCGGAATGTCCGGGCCCAGTCTTGTGGATGATATATCCTCCGAGTATTTTTTTATCGATAAATCTGGATACGAGAGTCTTTATATTTGTCAATGCTCCCCCTCCATTGTCGCGTATGTCGATAATGAGACCTCTGCTTTTATGCAGAATGGCGAGCACATAATCGAGCGAGGTCTCTCCAATCGGATATGAGAAAGAGGGATATCTCATATAGGCGATTTCTCCCGGGAGCTGCTTGTAGGTAATGCCGCTTGTAGAGAGCCATTCAAATTTGAGATAATGCTCCTGGAGAGTGCGGAGGTCGAAATCCTGAGGGTAGTCGGTCCACCATTTTCTATAGTAGCTTGTATTGAATTTGGATACAAGATTTACGTGGCCGTCCCGTAGCTCATCAAGCATAGCAGAGCAGATGAAGAAAAGATCGATTTCATTGGTTTCGTCTTTAATCTGCTCTCGGTATTTGCGGCCGGTCTCTTTCCAGTCAATCTCTTTTTCCTCAAAAAAGCAATAACGACTGTCGACGATGTCCCAGAGCGCATCAAAGTTTCCCTTGATGTCGTTTTTGTATTCCGGTGTGTCGTGGCAAGAAGTCAAGGCAAATGCTAAAACGGAAAATATTGTGGCGATGCGTGATTTCATTTCAATATAGGGAATAGATGGTTTTGGAGGGAGTGGATTTGAGCTTTTTCTTAAGCCCGATGCCACCGGGAATGACTCCTATGACGAAAGCATGTGAGTAAATTTTGGTGTTCAGATTGTTTGCCCATTGAGTGTCAGCCTTGAACCGATAGCCAAGCGAAAGGGCCGTCCTCCCGAAATCGAGAGTGAAAGAAAGGAGGTTGTCGAGCCTGAAATTATTGCCCCACCATCCAAAGTGGGCCAGGCCCTCCCTATTTCCCAGATATATCTCATAATATGGTTCTCCATATTCAGGGCAGAAAAAGACTCCGAGAGAAGGTATCGACACTTCGTTTCTCGCAAGCACAGGGAGTTTCCCTATCCAGAAAGGTCGGGAAAGAGAGAGTCGGGGCGCGAGATTGACCGAAGCCAAGGCTTCCACGGGATTATTGCCATTGCGTAGCAGATAGTATGCACCGCCGTCGATTCCGATGGAGGCTCCGGCTGTCAGGCATATGCCGTGGGGCAGCATATGTCTCCATGACATTCCCCAATTAAAGGCTGCATAAAGCCCGATCATACGTGCAGTCTTGGCAGGATTCATCAAGTTGGAGAAATATAGGTCGGCATTGAAATGCATGATCGCTTTCTCCGGAGCGAACGGCATAGCCTTGCTCCATTTGCCACCTGCATTGAAGTCAGTGCCATTATAGTGGAGTGGCGAGAGATAGGTGGCGAGCACGTCTTTCCCCCCTATGCCTATATAATATGTAGAGGTCACAGGACGGGATACATCCTCTTCCTGCGCATTTGCAGCTGAGGGGAGAAGCATACATAGCATCACTAAGATTAAGGGGATCTTATTCATTTGTTTCGTTTGTGTCTTCATTGGAATCGTGCGCGTCTGCGTTATCTCCGAGAGAGTCGTCAACAAAAGCGTCGTTGAAGGCGAAGAGATCTCCCTGAATGATTTTTGGCTTATGTTGTCCATCCTCTGCCGGATTGTCGTCAGAGTCTTCGGATGAAGCTTCCGGTTGGGGTTCGGGTGGAAATTTTGTTGGAGGAAGTTCGGAGATAGAGTCGATTGTAAACGTTGAGATTCTTTTCCCTTTAGCTTTAAAACTTTTGACTGCGATGAACTCATCCGCTTCAATTTCTATTGCAGGTCTGACAGAATCAGCTCCTCCGAACGATACCTGCAAGCGCGGATAATACGTATCGGTCAGCAAAATAATGGAAGAAGCGGCACTTGTCCCGACAAACCTTTGTGGCTTGGCCGAGGGTTCGAAAACGAATCTCTTGAGATAAGGAAATCCCAGAGAAGCGTCGTTGAGCGCGAGGGTCCATATTTTGTTGCGATCGAATTTTTCGATTTCCAGGATGTTGTCGTCATAATGGTTGGAGTCGGAGAACGACGACGTGAAATATTCGCCATCGCGAGTTATGATCAATACAAGGTCGTCACCTTGAAAAACGCCGAGGCTTTCCCCTCTGCCGTCGTAGTTCAGACGAAGCACGTCGCGGTCGAACCAAACTTCGCGTCCGCCGAGAGTAGACGTCCCCTTTTCCAAAAGCTTCACATCATCGATCAGGTATTTCGTCACAAGATTTCCAAGCGAATCTTTCCCTTTTATGGCAAGGTCGGCGAAATTGACCACCACTTCCTTGGCTCTCGGGCGTCTTCCGGAATCATTTGCTTCATCTTTCAAAGCCACTTTCACGACTTCTGCCTCTCCATTGGGATTGCATGTGAGCCATTCAATACGGGATCCCGGGAGCCCTTTCGTGAGATTGTATTCCTTCTCACGTGTCAGCCCTGTGATGAAGAAACGCTTCATGTAGGAATATCCGGCAGGTTTGCCAAGACTGTCTTTCTCCCAAAGCTTGCCGTTGCGATAGATGACGTTGTATATGGTGCGCTTGTCTCCCTTTTTGAAGAGCCCGATATGGATGATTTTTTTTCCGACGTAAAGCTTGTCTTGCACTTTCACCAATTTGTAGGTTCCGTCGCGGTATATGATTAATATGTCGTCAAGGTCAGAGCAAGTGAATAGAAAATCATTGTCTTTAAGCGCCGTGCCAATAAATCCTCCTGTCTTGTCAAAATAAAGGCGTTTGTTGGCCTCCGCCACTTTAGTAGCCTCGATGGAGTCGAAACCTCGTAGGGTGGTGCGTCGGGGGAATGCCTCTCCATATTTTTCTTTGAGGTGGGAATACCAAGCGGAAGTATAGTCGGTTATATTGTCGAGGTCGAATTGAAGGCGTTCGATATCCTTTTGCAGATTCGCAATGTGGTCGTTGGCTTTGTCGACATTGAATTTCAAAATCCTGCCCATCTTTATCTCCCAAAGCCGGATTATGTCTTCTCTCTTCACCTCTCTGAAAAAGTCGGGTTTGAAAGGCTCCAGTCGAGAGTCGACATGTGAGACGGCCTCGTTCATGTCCTTAGCCTCTTCCACCTGCTTGTCTTTATAAATCCTCTCCTCAATGAAAATTTTTTCGAGGGAGCAATAAAGTTTTGCCTCGCGAGTCTCGCCGAGTTTGATTTCAAGTTCACGCCGGAGAAGGTCGATTGTATGGTCAACGGAATATTTAAGCAACTCGCTGACTGACATGAAGCGTGGCTTGCGGTCGACAATCACGCAGCAATTAGGGGAGATGCTGACTTCGCAGTCGGTGAAAGCATAAAGAGCATCGATAGCCTTGTCGGACGACGTCCCGGGAATCAAATGAACGAGAATTTCCGCCGTAGCAGAAGTGTTGTCATCGACTTTTCTGATCTTTATTTTCCCCTTTTCCATCGCAGCGAGAATCGAGGAGATTAGGGAGGAGGTGGTCTTGCCGTAAGGCAGCTCGGTTATCGCGAGGGTCTTGTTGTCGATTTTTTCGATTTTTGCCCTGACCTTCACGCTGCCGCCCCTTGCTCCATCGTTGTATCTTGACGCATCGAGCAGTCCTCCGGTCTGGAAATCAGGAATAAGTCTGAATTCACGACCGTGGAGATAGTCGATTGCGGCATCGATTATCTCGTTGAAATTGTGGGGAAGGATTTTGGAAGAAAGTCCTACGGCAATGCCTTCCACACCTTGTGCGAGAAGGAGAGGAAATTTCACGGGAAGAGTGACGGGCTCTTTTTTGCGTCCGTCGTAAGAGGGTGTCCATTCTGTTATTTTAGGACTGAACACCGTTTCGAGAGCGAACTCAGAAAGCCGAGCCTCGATGTAACGGGGCGCGGCTGCGGAGTCTCCGGTCAGGATGTTTCCCCAGTTTCCCTGCGTATCGATCAGCAACTCCTTTTGTCCGAGCTGCACGAGAGCATCACCGATAGAGGCATCTCCATGGGGGTGATACTGCATGGTGTTTCCGACGATGTTTGCGACTTTGTTATATCGTCCGTCGTCAAGGGTCTGCATAGAATGCAGTATGCGTCGTTGCACAGGTTTGAGACCGTCTTCAATATGAGGGACAGCACGTTCGAGAATCACGTAGCTTGCATATTCAAGATACCAGTTTCTGAACATTCCCGACAAAACAGTACGTTTCCCGATGGGTTCTTCTTTACCTGTAGACGAAGCTGCGTTAAAGTCGGATGAAACAGTCTCTGGGGAGACGTTATTGTCTTCGTTGTCGATATCTATGTTAAGGTTGTCTGTCTGATCTATATCTTCTGCCATTTTTGCAAAGGGGGTGGAATTTTGCGTAAAGTTAACAAAAAAAAGATTTTAATGCAAGCGAGCCATTAAAATATTTCGGGAGAGAAAAAAATGTGGCGATCAGTTTTTATGGATTTGTTTCATGAAATCACCGACCAGGGTGGGTGAGGCATCTTTCAGCAACACTGTCTTATCATTGTCGAGCAGATACAGTGTGGGCATGGATTGAAAGACGTAGGTCTCATTATCCTGAATGGGGTCAACGGCAAATCCCACAGTCCATTCTGCAGGGAGTGCATGAGAAGAGGATTGCCACAGATCCTTGTCTTCTTCGGCATCAATGGCTATTATTTCAACGAGCTTTTTCCAGTCGGCAGTTTTTATCTCTTCAAACGTCTCAAGGCAATGAAAGCAATCAGGATCATAGAAAATCACCAATAGAGGTTTTTTATTCTTTATCTCATAAAGACTTTGATTAGAGCCATCGCGCAATAGGAAAGAAAAATCGGAAGCTTTACTTCCGGGGATATTCTTTCTTGCCATTTCAAGAAGATAGGATGCACGTTGCTTTTCTGCATTGTCCGGAAATTCGGATTCAAGATAGTTTTCCAGGAATGAAGCGAAGAAGAGATCATTGTGGGTAGGCGATTCCATGGCACCCAAATATTTTTCGGCGAGAGAGAAAGCAAAGTCGAACTCTCGTTTACAAGAGGAATGTTTGTTAAGGAAGTCGGATATGTCTGCCTTTATTTTGTCGGGATTATCGCCCTTTAGTTTCTTGATTAGTTCAAAGAATGATTTTTCAATTTTAGCAGAATCGGGGATTGCTGGTTCTGATGGAGAATCATCATGGGCGCTGCAAATTTTCGTATTGCAGGGAATGTCATTGGAATTGTAGAAAGAGTTGTAGGCAGATCCTAAATTAAGGAGAGCCAAGTTTAGCAGAAGAGCGATGGTATTCATAGAAATAAAAAATGTCTTTTCCCGGCAATCGAAAAAAGACATAAAAATGATAATGGATTGAAAAGTGCGCACGAAGGGACTCGAACCCCCACGTCGTGAGACACTAGATCCTAAGTCTAGCGCGGCTACCATTACGCCACGTGCGCGATTTCGGCTGCAAAGTTAGCAAATCTGATTTAATTATGCAAATTCGGGATTTAAAAACCTCACGGCTGACGCATCTTAATTTTTTACAAAATCAAAACTTTTTAAGGCATAAAGTAGATAGTCGTTGTCCCATC
>VSPO01000170.1 GCA_009775375.1 Muribaculaceae bacterium
ATATGTGAAATTTCCAAAATGGCTATTGCCTGTTTAAAGAAAAATTATTAACTTTGCTCCTTGGAAACGACAGACCCGGCCGCTTCGGCCTCCACTCTCCGGAATCTGTCAAAATATGTAGAATTACTAAACATGCAAGGAGACGACAAAATTATTCCGATTAACATCGAGTCAGAAATGAAGAGTGCCTACATCGACTATTCTATGTCGGTCATAGTCTCGCGTGCTCTTCCCGATGTCAGAGACGGCTTTAAGCCCGTGCATCGTAGGGTGCTTTTCGGAATGAATGAACTTGGAAATTTCTTTTCCGGAGACACGAAAAAATCAGCTCGTGTCGTTGGCGAAGTGATGGGTAAATACCATCCTCATGGCGACTCGTCAATCTATTTTACGATGGTCAGGATGGCTCAGGAATGGTCTTTGAGATATCCTCTTGTTTTCGGACAGGGTAATTTTGGCTCAATCGACGGTGATTCTCCGGCCGCCATGCGCTACACGGAAGTGAAGCTTGCCAAAATGGGCGAGGAGATGCTTCGCGACATAGATGCTGAGACTGTTGATTTCGTGCCTAATTTCGACAATACGCTTTCCGAGCCGTCCGTGCTTCCTACAAGGATTCCTAATCTTCTCGTAAATGGCGGTTCTGGCATTGCTGTCGGCATGGCCACGAATATGCCTCCTCATAATCTCACGGAATCTCTTAATGCCTCGATAGCGGTCATTGACAATCCCGATATCGACATCGAGGGGCTTATGGAATATATCAAGGCTCCTGATTTCCCCACCGGAGGCGAGATTTTTGGAATGCAGGGAGTCAGGGATGCATTCGAGACCGGAAGAGGGCGTGTCCTTATCCGTGCAAAGGCTGAAATTGAAAACGACGGCAACCACGATCAGATCATAATTTCGGAAATACCCTATGGGGTTGTCAAAAATGATCTTGTCAAGAGCATCGCCGACTTGGTTGAGGAGAAGAAAATAGAAGGTATTTCAGATATCACCGACACTTCGGCAAGAGGCAACATTCACATTGCAATCGACATCAAGCGTGATGCAAATGCTAAGGTGATTCTCAATAAGCTGTATAAGATGACACAGCTTCAGACCTCTTTCAGCGTCAATAATGTGGCGCTTGTCAATGGCCGCCCGAAGACACTCAATCTCAAGGAGCTGCTTGTCGCCTTTGTTGAGCATAGGCATGAGGTCGTGATTCGACGTACAAGATATGAGCTTAGAAAAGCCGAAGAGAGAGCTCATATCCTGAAAGGATTGATGATTGCTTGCGACAATATCGATGAGGTCATCTCCATTATCCGCTCTTCCCAGAATGCAGAAATAGCAAGGGCGCGTCTTTCTGAAAGATTTGATCTTGATGATGTTCAGACAAGGGCAATAGTAGAGATGAGGCTTCGTCAGCTTACGGGTCTCGAAATGGAGAAACTTCGTGCTGAATACGACAACCTGATGAAGCTGATTGAGCATCTCAACGACATCCTCAACAACGACGAGGTCTGCAAACAGGTCATGAAAGACGAGCTTATAGAAATTCGCGATAAATACGGTGACGAACGTCGCACAAAGATCAATCTTTTCTCCGGAGACCTCAATGCCGAGGATTTCTATCCCGACGACGAAATGATCATCACGATTTCTCATCTCGGATATATCAAGCGCACTCCCCTCTCTGAGTTCCGTGCGCAAAATCGTGGAGGCGTCGGGGCAAAAGGCAGCGACACCCGCGATTCGGATTTCATTGAGCATATATATCCTGCAACCAACCACAACGATATGTTGTTCTTTACTGAAAAAGGACAAGTATATCGTATGAAAGTATACGAAATTCCTGAGTATGGCAAGAACTCAAAAGGACGTGCCATACAGAATCTTTTAATGATAGACGCCGACGACCGCGTCAATGCGTTTATCCGTGTGGCAAAAGGTAAGGAGGAAGGATATGCAGATACCCACAATCTTATTTTCGCCACTAAAAACGGCATTATCAAGAAAACTAAGCTCCGGGAATATGCCTATATCCCTGTAAATGGCAAAAAAGCCATCAAGATTCTCGATGGCGACCGCGTGATTCAGGTAAGGCTTACTGATGGAAATGCAGAGGTGATCCTTGCTAATCGTGAGGGTCGGGCGATTCGTTTCCATGAGAGCAAGGTCAGGGAAATGGGACGCGTATCTACCGGCGTAAGGGGCATGACTCTTGGCGGAGAAGATGACGAAGTTGTTGGTATGATTACGATGACCGGAGCTGAAGATGAGACTGTAATGGTTGTTTCTCAGAATGGATACGGGAAAAGATCTCCCTTGGACGACTATCGTGTGACGAATCGCGGTGGAAAAGGCGTGAAAACGATGAGCATCACCGACAAGACCGGTGAGCTTGTGGCAATAAAGAACGTCAATGATTCCAACGATCTGATGATAATCAATCAAAGCGGAATCACATTAAGGCTTCCCGTAGCCGGAGTCCGTATCATGGGTAGGGCAACCCAAGGGGTCAAGCTTATCGATTTGGCTAAACGTGGAGACAAAATAGCTTCCGTATGTAAGGTCGATTCCGATCCTGAAGAGGAAGCAAAGGAAGAGCTTGATGGTGTGCTCGACTTGATTGTCGAAGAGTCGGTTTCAGAAGTGACTGTTAATGAGGTGCCACTTCCCGATGAGCCGGATGAAGCAGACAATTCGGAGATTGCTGACGGTAGCCCGGTGGAATCCGATGTTAAGTAGTAGGGAAACTAACTTTTTTGAAAATCAATAATTTTTTATCATATTTGCTATGAATAAGTTTATCGCTCTCGCGCTATGTCTTGCAGCCATAGGTTCTGCCGGCGCACAGAAGGCAAATGTTGATCAAGCCGACAAACTTGCCGGTAAGACCGATCAGCTAAACAACGCACGCAACCTGATTAAGCAGGCAATGGAAGATCCTCAGACAAAAAATGAGGCTCGCACGTACTATGTCGCTGGCAAAATTGAAATGGATGCCTACGATAATGCAACGAAAACCCAGATGATCAATCCTGATGACCCATCTGCAAAACCTGCCGTTATGGCAGATGAGTTGATGAATGCTTATAAGTATTTCCTTAAGGCCCTCCCTCTTGACAGCGTCCCTGACGCTAAGGGAAAAGTTAAGCCTAAATATTCCAAAGACATTCTCAATAAGATTGCCGGACATGCCAACGATTTCTTCACGGCAGGTGCCAACTATTTCAATGAGAAGATGTATTATCCTCAAGCCTATGAGGCGTTTATGGTCTATGGCGACCTCCCTGCCTCTGGTATGATGGGCAAGGCGTCAGCGCTAATACCTGCTGAGCAGATTGCCACTGCCTACTTCAATGCCGGCCTTTCAGGATATTCAGGAAATGAAGTGGAGAAGAGCGCAGAAGCTTTCAAAAAGGCCCGCGAGGCCGGCTATCAGCAACATGAGGCTTATGTCTATGAGATAGCATGCTGGCAGACTGTGGCGCAGCGCGACGAAGCTCGCACGGCTGAGGCGCAGAAGCATATCATGGATGTCGCAAAGGCCGGTCATGAGAAATTCGGACTCGAACAGCCGATTTTCATCAATAATATGATCAATGCGCTTGTGGTAGACAACAAGATTGACGAGGCTCTTGCCGAACTTAACAAGGTGATTGATGCCAACCCTGACAATGCTGCGTTATATGGATTAAGAGGATACGTATATGACAGGGCTGACAATGATGACGCTTCCGAGGCAGACTACCGTAAGGCTGTTGATATGGCTAACGTTGATTTCGAGACTCTCAAGAACGCAAGCAAGAAAATTTTCCGTATAGGCACGAAAAAGTGGGATTCAATTGAAGGGACTTCTCCCGAGGCTGCTCAGGCCCGCAAAGACGTGAAAGCAAAATATTTTGATTCCGCCAAGCAAATAGCTGATAAAGCCAAGGCCATGAATCCCGATGATTCCGACCTCAAGACGCTGCTTGAAAGCATTGATTATGTCCTGACTACTTATTTCAACAATTGATTCTGTCGACAAGAAAGGCATAACTACTCTGATTTTAAGGGAGGATGAAATTAATTCCCCCTTCGATAAAAAAGCGCGGATTTCTCAATCCGCGCTTTTTTTATCGCTTTGCAGTTATTCTGTAGATTCCAAAACGAAGTGCAACGTTATGGAGCCTAAATGATGTAGATTCAAGGGAAAGTGTTAACTTTGCCC
>VSPO01000171.1 GCA_009775375.1 Muribaculaceae bacterium
TCCCGACTGACTGCCGCCATGGAGGCCCTGAGAAGCCCCCATTACGAGAACATTGACATTCTGCAACACCCGTCAGCGACTCTACCGCGTCCGCGCTAAGTCCAGCATGGAGCGCATGGCCTCCGGCCTGCGCACAACCGAGTCCGCGCTCAGTAAGCTCGCACCGTAGGGCGGTTCAGTGCGCGGCAATTTATTGCCGCATCGAGTCCGCGCTCAGTCCAATCCGAGTCCAACCTGACGGAAGTCATCCGACGAAACCGAAGCAAAAACAAGTGCCGTCACGTCCGGGAGCGATGCCCCAGCATCCCCCGTTTCGTCCGTCACGAATTTTTGATGGCAGTGATGCCCCACGACCGGCAGCCACGCGTGGCTGTCGCCACCACTCCCAAAGAGGTCGCTTCATCAGGTTTCGTGCATGAAAAAGGATTCCCCCCAACCCCGGCATGACGGCAGCCCTCCGAACCTGCCCCGTGACACCATGCTGAGTCCAACATGGAGCGCATGGCCTCCCGGCCTGCGGTGCTCAAGTCCGGCCCGAGTCTATCCCAAAGCCCCGTGATTCTAATATTAGTTTAAGAATCAGCGGCTTATCAATTTTTAGAATC
This sequence comes from Muribaculaceae bacterium, assembly GCA_009775375.1. Taxonomy (GTDB): domain Bacteria; phylum Bacteroidota; class Bacteroidia; order Bacteroidales; family Muribaculaceae; genus Lepagella. The sequence goes on from VSPO01000171.1 coordinate 606, forward strand.
ACGTGGTTTTCGTGATTATTCTCGTGGTTCCCATGGTTTGAAACCATCGAGTCCGCCCTCAGTCCAATCGTGCATCGTGCATCGTGAATCCCGACAAAAAAAGCTGTTAGCCGTCATAACGATCAGGCGGCACTTCCACGGATGGCTATAACGCCGGTAGGCCGGCGCTATAAAAGAAAAAACCAAAGAAAAGGACCATGCAATCTGTCCGACAAGCAGTTTGCATGGCCCTTTTCTTTTTGTCCAGTCCGAGTCCGTGCCAGGTCCGACATGGGGAGCTGGCCTCCGAGCCTACGGCCTACTACAGTCCGACCGAGTCCGCGCCGAGTCCAGCGTGGAGCGCGGCTTGGAGAGATTTTGTTAAGAAAAATTTAGTTAAATGTCAAAAAATTATAAATCGAGGGGGTTTTATTTATTTTTGATTGAACCTTTTGAGGGGTAGTGTTGTCATAGATATAGAAAATCGTTTCATGATGTTAGGTTAGTTTGAAAAATTATTATTGAAAAATCACGAAAAAAAACGGTCGATGTGAATCGACCGTTTTTTTATTTTGTCTTTTTATTTAAGCTTTACTGCTTTTCCCGAAGAGGCGGGCCAACTCTCCTACCCAGAGGACGAGGGAGGTGGCGGCGATGATGATAATCCAGTCTACGATGGATAGAGGAGTCACATTGAAGAATTCCCCTCCGAGTTCCACGATGGCTATCTGTCCTAAAAGGATGGCTATGGCTATAAATTCGAAGCCTCCACAATCTTTCAGGCGCAAGGCGGAATGACCCGTCTCGAATGCGCGCGCGTTAAACATATTCCAGAATTGAAGGAATACGAATATCGTGAAGAACAACGAGAGCTCATAATCGCTAAGACCGGTATTGATTCCTAAAGGCAATGATCCGACCTGAGTAAGACTCGTAAGGTCGGTATGCTCGAAGTAGTAGAGCAAAGCAAGAAGGAGCAGGAAAAAGAAACCGCCTGTGCCGACGATAGCCCTTGTCATACTCCTATTTATAATAAAGGCCGTGCGGCTTCTTGGTTTGTCGCGCATCACTCCCCTTTCCGGCGGGAGCGACGCAAGGGCCATCGCCGCGAATGTATCCATTATCAGGTTGACCCAAAGCATCTGGGTGACGGTCAGCGGAGATTGCATTCCCATAAAGGCGCCCGCAAGCACAATCAGACACGCCGCCACGTTGACAGTCAGCTGGAACAGAATGAAACGCTGTATGTTCTGATAGAGCGAACGGCCCCACATGACGGCCCTGACAATAGAGGAGAAGGAATTGTCGATGATGGTGATATCCGAGGCCTCCTTAGCCACCGACGTGCCATCGCCCATCGAAAGGCCGACATGAGCCGCTTTCAAAGCCGGCGCATCGTTGGTGCCGTCGCCCGTGACAGCCACGACCTCATTATTGGCCTGCAAAGCCTCCACGAGCCGCTTCTTGTCCATAGGGCGGGCACGGGCAATAATCTTCAGCTTGCCCACACGCTCCTTAAGCGCGGCATCGTCAAGGGCCTCAAATTCAGGGCCGGTGATAATATTTTCCGGGCCATCGGTCGAGTCGCTCCAAAGTCCGCACTGCCGGCCGATCTCCTTTGCCGTGCCCGGCGTGTCGCCCGTCACGATCTTCACTTTAATCCCGGCATCGGTCACCTCCCTGACCGCGTCAGGCACATCCTGACGCACAGGATCGGATATTGCGGCAACCCCGAGGAACGTCAGACGGCGCGCAGCGACTTTCCCGTCGGAAATAGTCTCATCGCCGGGATTCAGTTCCTGATATGCGAATCCGAGGGTGCGCATCGCCTGATTCTGGTAGCCGATAAGGAGGGCATCGAGTTCCTCCTTGCATACTCCGGCCTTCCCCTCACACATGGAATATACAATTTCGGGGGCACCCTTCAGATAAAGAATCCTTTTACCCGTTGACGACTCTACGACCGTGGCCATATACTTCCTTTCAGTTGAGAATGGGAGCTCCTCTATCCTTCGGGCATTTTCGCGGAGCTTCTGATAGTCAACTCCCCTTTCCCTCAGCCAAAGGATTAGCGCGCCTTCGGTCGGGTTGCCAAGCGTGGCAGGCTTGTCGCCGGTAAGGTCGAGCTGAGCTGTGGAATTCACGGCGAGTCCCTCTTCAATTACGGCATCGGAGGGATTGCCGAAGAAATTCGTCTTGTAGACCTGCATCTGATTTTGGGTCAGCGTACCGGTCTTGTCGGTGCAGATTACCGTGGTAGCTCCCATCGTCTCGCAGGCATGCAGCTTCCGGACGAGGTTGTTGGTCTTCAGCATACGCCTCATTGAATAAGCCAGCGAGAGAGTGACTGCCATCGGCAATCCCTCGGGCACGGCCACCACAATAAGCGTCACGGCAATCATAAGGGTCTGAAGGACGTATGCGATGAAACTCAGCCATTCGAAATTTCCATTCAGGAAATACATCAAAATCCTTCCACACACAATAATGGCGGCGATTACGTAAGAGGCTATGGAGACGAGTCGGCCGAGCCTTTCAAGTTGCTCGTTGAGCGGAGTCTTCACGCTGCCGTCGATCTGGGCGGCCACGAAAACTTTTCCGTTTTCCGTCTTGTCGCCAACTGCCGAGACCTTCATTACGCCATGCCCCTCCATGACCTTCGTGCCACGCATGACCTCATCGGAGCCGAACGTAGCGTCGGGGTCGAAATCATCCGGATTCGTGGTCTTGCGGCATGACGGTTCGCCGGTCAGTGTCGATTCATCAACGCTCATGCTGACGGCTTCAAGCAACTTTCCGTCGGCAGGAATCTCCTGCCCCGTGTCGAGAAGAACGATATCTCCGACCACCACGTCTTTTTTCGGGATTCTCGTGGCATGGGAATCCCGTATCACCTCCACCGGTTCGTCATCATTGACCTTGTTAAGAATCTCAAACTCCTTATCGGCCTTCATCTCGAAATAGAATCCGAGGCCTGTGGCAAGAAGAATCGCAATGAAGATACCGGCCGGCTCGAAGAATACTCCGCCACCCTGTCCGAGACCCACATATTCGTATACTGCAATTCCAATTGAAAGCACTCCCGCCACAAGCAAGATTATGATCAGGGGGTCGTTGAACTTCTGCATGAACTTACGCCAAAGCGGCTCCTTCGGCGGAGGAGTCAGGATGTTGCTTCCATGCTTTCTACGGCTTTCCGCCACTTCGGCTTCTGAGAGGCCTTTGATTTTTCGTGTCATTATTCTCTAATGATTTGTGATTCCGGCTATTGGCACGCTAAATGGATTGTATCAGCCAATCGCCATAGACTTAAATTTTGGGATTTGATATTTTGCCTTGCAAAATTATAATATTTTAAAGTCATGCGGGGTTCATACGATGTTAAAAAATTATGAAGTTTTCCTGTGATCCGACTGCACTCGGCAGATACCCGCGCTTACAACATCAAAAAAACTTAGAGAGTGTTTGAATTTAAATAGTTTTTAATGTTCGACATGATTAAGCAACAGTCTGAGCGTGGCAAAATCA
>VSPO01000172.1 GCA_009775375.1 Muribaculaceae bacterium
TCAAACTCTACGCCTAAAAATTTAACACTTCTAATTGCCCAATTTAACATATGCACCGTGCTTTCGGCTTGACCCATGAAAATTCCGATGACCATACTTTTGATATTGTGCAAAGTTAGGCAATGGAGAATGATAGAGCGTTATGCAAAATGTTGAAGAATAGTGAATTGAAAATTATTTTCAGCCAAAGTGACCGAGGAGAAGCCTTTGGGGAAGGTCGGTCACGGATGGCACACCCACATCTTTCATCATTCTTCCGCGATATATCGGCCCCTTAAACGCAACAAAGCCTTGATAATTCTGATTATCAAGGCTTTGAATACTTCTAAATGTTGTTTAAGTGGTCCCACTTGGAGTTGTAAATCTGAATTTCGTTGAATCTGCTTGAATGTCAGCCCTCATTAGCCTCGTTGTCGTACCCATTGATAGCCAGAGCGTTGCAAATATGTAATGAGGCTCATTGTTGCATCTCGCATGTCAACGCGGTGCAAGCAGGAGCAAAGGATGTGGACAAAACGTGGACAGAAATTTTGACGCGTGGACAAATTTTCGTAATTTTGTACCTATAATCAAAACCTCTCTCAATATGGCTACTATAACAAGGTCTCTTTCCTCTAAGGTAAACGGCAATGGCGAGTCCGAAATCATGCTTCGGCTGTCGGTGTCGCGCGATTTACGCCTCAGGCTCAAAAGCGGCATATTCGTTGATCCGTCTCGATTTCGTGACGGGAAATTTATAATGCCGCGAGCCGACCGCAAGACGCTTGCAAATTTACAAACAATCAGCGATAATCTTGTCTCACTGGAGAGCAGATTGGTGTCTCTCTGCGTGAATACTCCCCAAAATCTTCTCTCAAAGGAGTTCTTTGAGGATGCGATAATGCGCCACAATCATCCGGAACTGTTTGAGACGACACCGGTAAGCAGGAGTTTCTTCGATACCTTCAACGAATATCTTGTGACAACACAAGACGGCACCAAACTGTCGAGCCATTACCGCGTATTGGCGAGATTGCTGGAGAGATATGAGAAATACAAACGGAAATCGACGCGACAGAATTTCTCTCTCAAACTTGAAGAGTTTACGGGTGAAGTGGTGGATGCTTTCAAACAGTTCGTAATTGACGAACCGAAGATATACGAAAGATTCCCTTCCATATATAAGGATGTGTCTGAGGTTGTAAAGACCAAACGCAAGCCCCGCAAACCTGAGCAGCGGGGTCATAACGCAGTCATCGCAATCATGAAAAGACTGAGGGCGTTCTTCAACTGGTGTGTTAAACGTGGCTACATCACCCGCACACCTTTTGCATCCTGCACAAGCATAGGTGCGGAAAAATATGGCACTCCATATTATATAAGCATCGAGGAGCGGGATAAAATTGCCGATTTTGATTTTTCGGAGAAAGCGGCATTGGCGGTTCAACGTGATATTTTTATATTTCAATGTCTTATCGGTTGTCGCGTATCTGACCTGATAGAGATGACCCCGGAGAGTATCATCGACGGAGCCGTGGAATATATGCCCAACAAGACAAAGGGAGAACGACCTGAGATTATTCGCGTTCCATTGAATAAGCGGGCATTGGCGCTGGTCGAGAAATATAAAGGTATCGACAAGAAAGGTCGGTTGTTCCCGTTTATCAGTACGCAGAAGTACAACGACGCAATCAAAAGCATTTTCACGGCCTGTGGAATAACGAGGGTCGTTACCGTTCTCAACCCCAAGACCGGAGAAGAAGAACGCCGCCCCATAAACGAGATAGCCAGCAGCCACATGGCGCGTCGTACCTTTGTCGGCAATCTCTATAAGAAGGTAAAAGACCCCAGCCTTGTCGGTGCATTGTCCGGGCATAAGGAGGGCAGCAAAGCCTTCGCTCGCTACCGTGAGATTGACGAGGACATCAAAAAGGAACTTGTAGGGCTGCTGGATTGACAATAGCCGGTAATAGGATTAATTATACCCTCAGTATCAGAATATTTTTGTAATTTTGTAATAGGATAGTTTCAAGAATGTAAAGCATGAGCAAACTGATAAAAACCGATGCCGAATACTCCCGGTGGATACAGGAGTTGAAAGAACGATACCGCCGCAGTCAGATTAAGGCTGCTGCCCAAGTGAACTGCGAGATGCTGCGCTTCTACTGGTCGCTCGGTCGTGACATCGTGGCTCGTGATGCCGAGAATGTTTATGGCAGCAGTTTCTATCGGAATCTCAGTCAGGATTTGAAAGCGGCTATACCGGAAGCCGAGGGCTTTTCTCGGCAGAATTTGCAATATATGAAGAAGATGTATCTTCTTTATAGTGAGCCAGCTACAAATTGCCCACAACTTGTGGGCAATTCTGAAACCGAGATATGCCCACAACTTGTGGGCGATTTTATATTTTCTGTTCCATGGGGACATCATCGGACGCTGATAGATAAATATTTCGAAAAAGGAGAACGGGAAACTGCGCTATTCTATGCCCATAAGGTTGTCGAAGAAGGGTGGTCGAGAAATGTACTGAAATCATTTATTGACACCAATCTGCATCTGCGTCAGGGCAAAGCGTTGACAAGTTTCTCCCGCCTACTACCGGCTCCCGATAGCGATCTTGCCCAGGAACTGACCAAAGACCCGTATATCTTCGACTTTACCGAAATGACCGAGCCATATAAGGAACGTGAGTTGAAAAAGGCTCTGATGTCAAATATATCCCGGTTCCTTCTCGAACTTGGATCGGGCTTTGCATACGTCGGGGAAGAGTATCGTCTCAAAGTCGGGCACACGGAGCAATTCATTGATTTGCTGTTTTATAATATAAAATTGCACGCTTATTGTGTGATCGAAGTCAAAACTGGCACATTCGGAGCCGGCGACATAGGGCAGCTCGGCACCTATATGACAGCGGTAAATCACATACTGAAAACCGAACAGGATAACCCCACTATCGGGTTGCTGATATGCAAGGATAAAGATAATGTGCTTGCTCAATATGCACTTGAATCGTCATCACAGCCTATCGGCGTGGCAGAATTCCAACTGACTAAATTCATCCCAGACGAATTCAAGAGTTCCCTGCCCTCAATAGAGGACATTGAGTTAGAGCTGAAATAACATTGCATTTTCTGCATTATCTGCGTTTTGAGATTATGGTGTAATGTTTTCCAAAAAGATAATAACAAACGACTACTCTATAATAAATTATATGGATAGGGAAGAACTTAAAAAACTTTATAATAAGCCGGCAAATCTAAGATTAAAGCATATAGCGCTTTGCGTTATCGGAGTAGCTATTGCCATTCTAATCAGTATGATATTCCTTGTGGATAAGGTGTCTTGGCAATTATGGTACTTTATGCGCGGCTGTGCCGGAGTATTGGCAATCATATTTGTCATTATAGTGTCAGTCCTTGTCTATCGTGTGAATCGCGATTATATTACCGGGGACAGACGCGATAAAAAATGATTTATCTGTATCTGATGTATGCCTATATAGATGGGGTTAGTTTAGTCGGGCATATATAAAGCCCGAACCAAACCAAACGGATGGGAGGTAGGGCTAAATTGGTGTAAAGAGGACTTTGAGCGAAGATAATCAGGCGTGTATAGCCGGAGAGTCGGCGATTTTTAGTAATTTTGCATACAGAAAGACTAACGAAATGAAAGCGCCAGACGAATTTTTCATACCCGACAATGAGGTCAGGTACCCAGAGGAACTTGATTACAGCCGTGTGAATGAATATATCTGCTCGGCTGAGGCGTTTTCGCGCTCGTCTTATCAGATCGTCTATATCATCGATTATAAATCTTGCATTTTGGATAAGCATGGGATTGCACAATTTCTATAAAACTTTTATAACAGCATTAGCGATGTTTTTGCTGTTAGTGGCTTGTAACAATGGTCATAATATTGAAATATATCGTGGCTTAGAAAGGGCTGAAGATTTAATCTCAGAGGATAAAAAAGATGATGCGCTTACACAGCTTTTTGAACTTGAGAACAATCTCGATGTAACGACACCCGACACGTTGAAATATAGGATATTATCACGTATCGGAAGTATATATTATTCAGACTTCAAAAAGGATAAGGCTGATGACTATTTTAAGAAAGCATTGGCTGT
>VSPO01000173.1:0-2640 GCA_009775375.1 Muribaculaceae bacterium
GAGATTCCGCCTAACTTATTGTTCTTCGGCGTCAGAGACTCCGCATGATTCATTCAAAAATTAACGAACTATTGTCATTATGAACTTCAAATTTTTGATGCCCTTGGCAGCGGGCATCTTTCCTTTCATGGCCTACGCAGTCGGTGACGTCTCCGGATTGGTCGTAAACAAAGACACAAAAACACCCATGGATTTTGTCACGGTGCAACTCCTGGATGCCTCCACAGGCAAGCCTTTGCCTATCGGCACGAATACCGACGAGAAGGGGTCCTTCACTATCAAAAATGTCAAAGACGGTAAGTATATCGTCAAAATCACGAATATCGGCAGTCATCCTCAGGAATGCCTCGTAGAGGTCAAAGGGGGAAATGCCAATATTGGCACGGTCATGCTCCTCGACGACAACAAGATGCTCGAAGAGGTGGTCGTGGAGGGCATAAGAAGCCAGATGCGCTTTGAGCTCGACCGCAAGGTCTTCACCGTAGATGCCAACGTGACCGCTGCCGGACAATCTGCTTCCGAGCTTCTCGAATCCATCCCCTCAATCGAAGTCGACCAGGACGGCGAGGTTTCCCTTAGGGGCAACTCTTCCGTGACGGTCTGGATCAACGGCAAGGAGTCGGGACTGACAGCCGACAACCGTGCCCAGATTCTGGAGCAGATTCCCGCCGAAACAATCGACCGTATTGAGGTGATCACGAATCCTTCCGCAAAATACAGCCCGGAGGGCACCGCCGGAATCATCAATATCGTGCTTAAGAAAAACCGCAAGGCCGGATACTACGGTAGCGCCGAAATCAGCGCTAATTCCCGGGGAGGAGGCAATGTCGGGGCAAACATAAATGTCAATTCGTCGAAATGGGACGCTTTTGCTGGAGTAGGCTTCAGAATGCGCCACAACAAGGGGGGATCCAAAATGGACCGCGAATTTGCCGACGGCACGTTCACTCGTTCCGAGGGGGAAAGCCCCAATCATGGCAACGGACTTTTCTTCCGTCTCGGCGCGACCTACCATCTGACGGACAAAGACGACTTCTATGCCACGGGATTCGGAATGTTTGGCCATAACTGGGGACGTTCGTCTACACTCTATACCTCCAACGTGCCCGACAATTGGATGCGCAACTTCGACATCTCGCGCAACCGGGGCGACCATCGCGGAATGCACGCGGAATTGGGATATATCCACAAATGGAGCGACAACCATTCACTCGACATCAACGCCGCCTACAACCGTTGGGGAGGGCCAAACTGGCGTTCTTATTCCCAGGAAATCACGTATCCCAACCATGAGGAAGACCTATACCAGGAGCAGAACATGGATATGTCGACCAACTCCTGGGAAGCAAAGGTAGACTACACCAACCAGATCACCGAATGGCTCAAGATGGAGGCGGGATTCAACGGCAACTATAGCCACGAAGACACCCCGACCGACACCTACACCGGCACGTCGCAAGCCGACATGACCCAAAATGAGAAGCTCTACAACCGTTTCATCTACAACAACTACGTCAGCGCCCTCTATGCCACGCTCGGAGGGAAGGTGAAGAATTTCAGCTTTTCCGCAGGATTGCGCGGCGAGTCTTGGCAGGTCAGGACCCGTTCGCTCGCTTTCGGGGAGACGGAGCATGAAGTCCCTGAATTCAAGAAAAACAATTTCGCCCTCTTCCCGAGTGCGTTCGTATCATGGTCGCTCCCTCGCGACAACGAGATGCAGATCAATTTCACGCGCCGTCTGCGTCGGCCGTGGGGAGGCCAGCTGAATTCGTTCCGCGACATCTCCGACCCTACCAATATTTCTTACGGCAACCCGGAGTTGCAGCCTACGTATTCCAACGCTTTTGAGCTGAACTACATCAAGAGCTGGACGTTCCATATGATTAGCGTCTCGGCCTATCTCCGCACGAGCACCGACATGATGAACCGCATCAGCTATCTTGACGACGGCGTGATGTATACCACCTGGGCAAACGTAGCCGACCAGACGAACTCCGGATGCGAAATCGTGATGAAGAATTCCCTCTTTAAAAGCCGGCTCGACCTGACAACGACCGTCAATCTCTACAACAACCACATCAGCGCGTGGGACTATGATTTCCTTGCAGAAAGCGGCCACGTCGTGCCCTTGCATGGCGACAAGCAAAACAGTTTCGCATGGAGTGCTCGTATGATGGCAAATGTAAGGCTCCCATGGTCGCTGTCTCTTCAGGCCACGGGCAACTACAATTCAAAGCGCCTTTCTGCGCAGGGTTCGAATCAGGGGGGATGGAGTGTAGACCTCGGAATGAGAAAGAATTTCGGACCTTGGTCCGTTTCGCTCAACTGCCGCGATCTCTTCGACTCACGCAAATGGAAAAGCACCACCAACGGCCCTGACTACACACAATACAATGAACGCTGGCGCGGAGGACGCACCGTACGCCTGACCGTGAAATTCTCCTTCGGCAACATGAAGGCCAAACCCGGCAAAAACGATAGCGGAGAGCCTATGGACCAGTCGGGCTATGGAGAGGGAGGAATGCAATAATCTTTCCTATATTCTCGGAATTACAACACAGATTAGGGCGCCCCCCCGGGGGGGGGGGGGGATAATTTTATTTTTATTATTTGACAATAGTTTTTTTTTGTGTGTAGTTT
>VSPO01000173.1:2650-4015 GCA_009775375.1 Muribaculaceae bacterium
AATCCGCTATTTCTGCCTGTGGGGTGGGCGGGGATATGTTAATAATAGACAGAAACTTTTTAGGCCCCCCACTATGGGGGGGGGCCTAATCTTTTACTTTAGAGATTTGACCTATCTTTTCTTTAGAGATTGAAGTAGAAAGTGCCAATGGAGAGGGGGGCGTAGAAATCATAGGTGTTGCCGCGAAGGTAGTAGTCGGTGTTGTAGGCCGGTTGGTCTACGTGCTTCATCCAGGAATTGGTCCAGGGGTTCCAGACATCCTTCACAGTGACGTTATAGTCCACGCCGTTGTAATGATACCTCACTCGCATCGGTATGTCGCGCCAGATTCCCTGGGCATCATATCCGCAGGCCATGACGTTGACGGAGCCCGAGTCTGTCCATGATGGACTGTTGACGATTATCGTCGGGGAATAGCCCCAACCCGGTCCCCATGCACCGCCCCACGATGATGGTGGCGGCGGACCGGGAGCTCCCCACGACGGGCCGAAGCCGCCACCCCATCCGCCTCCGCCGCCTATGGGCGATGGATGGTAGCTGCCTCCAGTGCCCGGAGCCGGAAGACTGTTCTGTGCCGACAAACCGAACACTGCGGCTATGGCCATCATAAACGTTGCCAACACCCGAGGCAGCGTCATGCCTCTTTTCCTTTTATTGATAGTAGTGTTTTCCATAATCTATAAATCTTTATGCCGCCCTGACATTCGGCCGGCCTTTAACTTATCTTAAAAACAACTGCCGCGACTCCTTGGTTTGAAACCCGGCTTCCATACCATAAATTTTAACATCTACAGCCCCTTGCCACCCGACAACCTACCACCGCATAATTTTAAGGGACGTTGGCTCAAAAAAATCATCATCCAACTCCGACCAATACGCTGAACCTTTTCACACCCCTATTGTTATAACAATGACAACGACGTCAAAACATTCTATGAAAAACGCTAACGAAGCATTCAACGCCTCGACCAATTAATGAAAAACACATCCATGCGGCAGACGCGATCTTCCGCCACAGCGATTCCCCCGGAATCGCTTTTTTCATCCCGGTGGAAAAGCGACCCTCCAAGTCCAAAGCCATCTCCTTCATCCTTAATACCTCATCCTTACCACTTTGTGCAAATTTCACCCCGTCCGGCATGGAGAGCAGGACGGGAACGGACAGAGCGCGGACGGTAGTAGGCCGCAGGCTCGGAGGTCTACTACCGTCCGACCGAGTCCGCGCCGAGTCCGAAGGCTTTCTACGTATATGGGAATGTCAAGACTTGGGGAAGATCATTGATTTTGAACATGTAGATTCCAAAACGAAGTGCAACGTTATGGAGCCTAAATGATGTAGATTCAAGGGAAAGTGTTAACTTTGCC
>VSPO01000174.1 GCA_009775375.1 Muribaculaceae bacterium
CCATAAAACTTCAACCCGTCAATCTCAATGCCTGAGTTGCATAAATAATGTACGTTGCTATCCAATCCGTCGATGTTGCACCCATATAGGCAATCGTCATGATTGCCACAGATAAAGATTTTATGCGGGTATGGCAAGTCGCAAAACCAGTTGAGAAAATCAATGGCTTCTTGTTCGGAGCCAGCCATACAGAAGTCACCGGAATGAACCAGCACATCGCCCTCGGGTAAATCCAGCAGCCGACGGTGGCAGTTATGAGTGTCGGAAAGATGGAGTATCTTCATTATGTCTTACTTTAATACACATGGCTGATTGATACAATCCGCCGTGCCGGAAAGATTTCTCACAAGGAACTATCCGAATGCTGGGAACGCAACAAGGATTTGAGCGACTGCAAGCCGCTCCACCGCGCCACGTTCAACCGTTGGCGTGACGCGATATTTTCTCAGTTCGGCATTATCATAGATTGCCAAAAGACTGGCGGCTACCTTTATTATATAGCCAATCCGGAGGATATTGACGAGGACAAACTCAAAAAGTGGATGCTCGACTCATTTGCCGTAGGCAATATCATCGGGGAGAATCTATCTTTGAAAGGACGGATCCTGATTGACGAAATCCCTTCGGGCCGAGACCATCTGACCACTATATTAGAAGCCTTGAAAGGGAATAGAATAGTGAATATCACCTACCATCCTTTTAATCGAGAACATAGCTACAGCTTTCCCATTGAGCCATATTGTGTCAAACTGTTTGAGAACCGTTGGTACGTTCTCGGGCGCAACAACCGCGACGAGATACGGATATATGGGCTCGACAGGTTGGAGGAGGTAGAACTTACTGATACCACTTTCAAATTGCCGAAGGATTTTGATGCAGTTGAGTTCTTCGCCACCAAATTCGGTATCGTCATAGGATATGATGTCAAGCCGGAACGGATCATAATTCGTGCCAACAAAGAGCACAAGCATTATTTGAAAACTTTGCCTCTTCATCATAGCCAGCGTCTTATAAAAGATAACAGTGTGAGTGCATATTTCGAGTTGTTTCTCTCCCCGACCTACGACTTCGTAATGAAACTTCTGCAAGCCGGAGCAATGATTCAAGTCGTCAGTCCGGGATCATTGCGCAAGACAATAAAGAGCTGGATTTCTGATATGTACGAACTATATAAGGACGATTGACGATTCAAGACTGTTACAAGGAATCTCAGAGAGCAAACCAAGCAGCCCAGCCAGTCTTATGCTGTGCGCCTGCTGCTTTCGCCACAAGACACACTGAGAGAAGCTGGGAATAATTTTCTCATTTTCTTTGGTTTTCTTTCCTACGTTTGTAATTCTTATGTGCACGAATACCGATTATGGTACCTATCACTGTCCCAAGAAGCGGAAGGAATATCAATGGGTTCATATCTTAGATTTTGTTGTTAAGTTTATTTTCTGATGGTTATTGAGAAAAGTAGCTGTCGGCTCCGGAGCTGACGTTGGCTCTCGAAGGATGACAGTTCGGTGTATATGGTATAGTTGTAACTGCGTTTATCGAGGATGTGATAAGACGAGTCATTCGTGGTAATCGGTTTCAAGGAAGTCGATATTCTCCTTGTACTCTGTTTGCTTTATATTGACCTTACCTCCCGTCATTGCGCTCACTTGAGCAGCACGGTTACGTCTCCCGTAATCTTTCATTCGCAGGACAGTTATGCGCTTTGACCTATAAATCTTATCTGGATCCTCGTAAGAATCACCGAGAGGTTCGTCGCATTGTTGTATACCCTTGATTGTGAATCCATATTCGCCATCAGCAGTAATAGCCTCCATTATAAGTCCGGGGAGACCGCACAGCTGCCACGGTCCGTCCTGCACCGGGATTTCCGGTGCGAACCACGCATACCATTTGCGCCCATGATAATCAGCAACCGCAAATTGACACTCATAATCCAGCACCATTTTAGTAGAGTCCTGAAGCTCCCATTGGAGGTCGTCCATCTCTACCGGATAACGATAGCGGTCACCCATCTGTGAATCCCAGACTGTAATGGTGCGTGTGTCGAAATCCTTCATATTCTTATAGCGGCTTCCACGGTTAATCCCCATCTTTTCACAATGTTTAAACCATGTTCCTCCAAGACCCGCGTTCATGTCGGCTATGGCTTTCTCCATAGCTGCATCGTCGGCCTGCTGAAGCATAATCTTACCTTGCGGATCATTTTCAAGAGAGTCGATTCGGTTGGTCTGGGGATCAAAATAGAATGACTTACCGTGAGCTATTCTCAACACAAAGTTTTTATTATTGGTAATGGTGTCTCCTGTTCTTGTGTTGATAGTTTTAGACATGGATTCATACTCCGCTTTAAGGAATGCACGCGGGAATTCAGCAACAGCCATTAATGCAGCGGTTGAACAAAAAACGTATGTGATAAATCTTTTCATAATTAATGATAATCAGTTTCGAGGAAGTCGTATTTACGACTTTCCTCAGTTACAGGAGCATCAACTCCAGCTCCAAGTTCAAATCCGGTTGCAGCCTTGAACATCGCGTTGCTATTTTCTCTATAATGTCTTAGGGCACGAAGCATATCAAGTCTGTTCATCCTCTCATACTTTGAACTGAATAATGGGAAAATGGGCTGGGAGCTTGATTCAATACCGGTGGCAACAAAACTATACTGTCCGGAGGGTTCGTCTGCTTCCACTCGCAAGAATTTATTGTGATAGTTGTAGCTGACCTTGATTTCAGCACGCGGATATTCCTGTTTCTTCTTGGCATATGCACCTGTAAAGACCTGAAGGGCGCAAAAAATAGAAATGATGATTCGGTTTAGCATAATCTTGGTTCAGATAATTTATGCAAATATACAACGATAAAAATTACCGACTCTCAAACAAGTTTGAGAGATGAAGCTGCGGCATCGTCAATCAATGGATTTTTTGCGGATTCGGCTCAGATAGGTCGGCGTGACGTTGAGCAGGGAGGCTATTACCTTCAATGAGAAATGTTGAAATAGTTGCGGGTCAAAAGAGATTAAATCTTGATAACGTTCTTCCGGGGTTTTGGTATAGAGGGCAATCATACGGTCATAGACTGTGCCGAAAACAGCTTCGGTAGTAACGCGCACCGCCTCTTTCAATTCTTCTTCATAGTGCATCCGCTCCCTGAGAATATGGGTAGGCACACATAGAATCTCACACGGCGATTCTGCTATGACAGAAGTGCGAGCCTTGCCCCCGGAAAGAGAAAACGGAAAATCCGCCACAAATTCATCTGCATATTCCAACCCGACGACATGCGCCACGCCATCGCCCCCCAAGACTGAATAGACCAATGTGCCAGACTTGACGAGACCAATATAGTGGGCTGCCTCACCCTGCCGGAAAAAATAATCGCCTTTATCGTAATGTCTTGCGATTCCCTCGCGCAGACACAGATTCCGCCAATAATCAATAGCGGGGATATTCATATATGAGTTGAAAGTCGCCATTATTTCAATAAAAGCCGTGGCTCTCGGATGGATTGTGAAAAAAGGAAACGTGAGCCAACTATGCCACGTCTTGATTTGAAGGTCGTAGGTAATCATTAGCACGGATGCAACAATAGCAGCCCTCGCTATAAGCGCGAGAACCACTATGCCAATCCTTGCGCTATTTGTTGAATATCATACGTCCTCAAATCACAAGATTATGCATAACGCTTCTTATTTTATCAAAATGTCGTGGAGTGACAATGTCATTCCGACAGCAAATATAGCCAAAATATCTGAATCCGAAACTATTGTCGCCGGAAAATTCACGGCTGACGCATCTTAATTTTTTACAAAATCAAAACTTTTTAAGGCATAAAGTAGATAGTCGTTGTCCCATCC
>VSPO01000175.1 GCA_009775375.1 Muribaculaceae bacterium
AATCTCAGAGCCATCTGTGATAAATACGCCTACAATCTCCCTTCGGTGGTTGATGTGATACTCAACCGTTACATCAAGGATATTCTGAAAAATCTGTCCGAATCTGTCCCGACACTCGGCAAGATGGTTACTACCAAACTCACCATGAAGCAGAAGAAACTTGTGGAAGATGGCAAACTCGTTGTCGAGCGGAACGATAAGGGCGAGGTTGTGATGCCCCGTTATGCCTGTGTCACTACCCACACAGCTCGGCGCAGTGGAATCACCAATATGTACCTCACCCACAAATACACCATCGTTCAGATGATGCACGTCAGCGGACATAAGACCCAAAAGACATTTATGGACTATATCAAGCTCTCATCTGATGAAATAGCCGATGAGATAGACGCCATCGCCAATCCGACAAAAGCGGATGTTTTCTGACACTTAAATCCTCACAGATAGCTTACTATCCAAAATAAATTTGTAATTTTGCTATATGAAAGACCTTACAGTATCAAATATCGAGCGGCAAAACGTGTTGAACAACCGCTATGCTCTCCAGACCATCCAAGAAAACTTGGCTGTCGATGGCCTGCGGTATCACGATGAACTGCTATTTACCACGAAGATGGTTGCAGATTTCTATGGTGTTGATGAACGAACGATTAAACGTTATATACAAGATCATGGTGACGAACTTCGTGCTAATGGATATTTTTTAAGTCAAGGTAAAGAGCTGAAAGATATTAAGATACAAATTGGTGATGACATAAATGTCCCTACCAAAACGACCATTATATCGTTCTTTACATTCCGGGCATTCCTGAACATCGGAATGCTTCTCACGGAGAGCGAAAGGGCCAAACAACTCCGTACTCGCATACTTGATATTGTAATTGCAACAATCAACGGTCGTGCCGGAGGTGGCACCAAGTATATCAACTGGCGTGACCGTGATTATCTTCCAACAGCGATAAAGAGCGAGAATTATCGCAAGAACTTCACTCAAGCTGTCGGCAAGTATGTAGATGGGCTTCCCACCTATAAGTACGAGCAGATAACCGACTTGATATATAAAGCAGTGTTCCGGGAAAATGCAAAGGAATATCGCG
Organism: Muribaculaceae bacterium; assembly: GCA_009775375.1. GTDB lineage: Bacteria > Bacteroidota > Bacteroidia > Bacteroidales > Muribaculaceae > Lepagella. Next base: position 1,098 of record VSPO01000175.1, read on the forward strand.
TTGTCCTTCGTCTGCAAAACGAGGAGAACGTGCGTCACACGCTCTATGCCGAAGTTCTACTATGCATATCCTCATTTGAGAATGGCGTGGCTCATCAGATAGAGAAGCGATATTCTGAGAACAGGAACAAATTGTTGACCATCGAAGAGGTAAAGGCAATCATTGATGATTTGGCTGCTGCTCCTATGATGGAGCCATTCATCAATGATGCAAGATCGAAGATGGCATCTCGTGATGTTGCGTTCCGCGATGCTTGGCACGTAAATCTGGCAGAGTACCTTCGTGCGGTTACTCCCGATGAGTTCGACAAGTTTATAGGCGATGCGTCGATAGACTTCGACAATATTCTTGAAGCCAACCGCGAAGTCCTAAAACGTCTAAAGCAAGCCGAGGATGAATGAGGGACTGAAATACATCGACTACGATGAAGCGTTGGTGGTTTACAGCAAGACTGTGGCAGCCAGCGGTGGTGGGCTGCAAGGCGTAAAAGACGAGGGTGGCATTCGTAAGGTTCTTGACTTCGTGCAAAACGACCTATATTATCCGACTTTCGTAGAAAAGCTGACATATCTTGTATTCGGTTTATGCACTGGTCATTATTTTGAGGATTCCAACAAGCGTGTGGCTTTGACCATCGGTGTGTGGTTTCTCGTACATAATGGCTACTATTGGCACGCCTACAACTTCATGCAGTGTATGGAGGCAATCATCTACCATGTCGCCGCCGGACGCATCGACAAAGACCTGCTCCAACGTATCATCACCTGTTACATGGCGAACGAGGATTACCCCGAATCCCTCAAGCTCGAAATCATCCATGCAATAGATAACCAACAAATCGGTATTGATGAATAGTTTTTACACTTTAATTTAGACATGAATAGGCTATTTAATAATTACGAGGATCGTAATGAACTCTTTCAACAATACAGAATGTTTGTTGAATCAGCTGAAAGAATAAGTGAACGACGTAATCATCTTAACACGTTCTTTATTGCTCTGCATTCACTCTTCGTTTCAGGTCTATCGCTGTTCAAATCAGAGATATTTGCATACATAATACCTATTTGTGTATTTGGCTGCATCCTGGCCTTTTTGTGGTGGTATATGTTATGTAATTACCGAGCGTTGAATAAAGCTAAATTTGCGATTATCCAAGAAATCGAGAAGAAACTCCCTTTGAATCTTTATGCTACAGAATGGTCATTGTATAAAACCAAGAAACATCGAATGAATCCGTCACGTTATCTGAGTTTCTCGCGTTTAGAAATGGTGCTTCCGTGGCTATTGATGGCAACATATTTATGTTTAATCATTATCACATATTATAATCACAATGTATAATCTATTTATCAGCCATTCATGGGCATATTCAGACGCCTATGAGCGGCTTATGAATTTGCTTCGCAATCATCCAACATTAATTTTTAGGGACTATTCTGTTCCTAAAAATGATCCTATCCATTCATGCCCCTATGATTGGCAGTTAAGGTCAGCGATCGAGAATCAAATTAGACCTGCCTCATGTGTTCTAATATTGGCTGGCGTATACTCTACATACAGCAAATGGATAAACATCGAGATTGAAATTGCCAAACGTTTAGGAAAAAGAATTATCGCAATTCAGCCATGGGGCGCAGAACACACCTCAACGGTTGTAAAAAATAATGCTGATATTATTGTGAATTGGAATACCGACTCTATAGTGAACGCAATAAAAGGATATAAATAACCTTACAGAACATTAGCATTTCCGTTCCTACTACCCACTTATAATTTGATTTAGTTTGGTAAGGGCATTTATAAAGCCTTTACCAAACTAAACAAAATTTTTATACCACCTTACGCCAAGATATAAGGATTGAGAATAATTACCAAGTGATTATTTTGTCAACGATTTCCTGTTGTTCGGTTGAGCTGCGGCGCAGATAGATGCGAGTGGTTTCGATGCTTTCGTGACCCATAAGGTCGGCGAGGAGAGAGATGTCGTTGAACTTTTCGAGGAAATTCTTGGCAAAGCGGTGTCGGAATGAATGGGGATAGACCACGGAGGGGTTCAGCTCATATTTCAGAGCGTAGTTTTTGAGCTGTTGGGCTATACCTCTTGATGTGATTCGTTCACCGAAACGATTGAGAAAGAGATAGCCAGTTGTGCGATTGGCACTTTTAAGCCATTGGGTTGTTTCCTCACGGAGCTTCTTCGGAATGTAGATACGGCGGATTTTGCCCCCTTTAGTGTAGATGTCGAAGTATCCGGCAGCTACATGCTCGACCTTAATTTGGATTAGTTCGCTGATACGGGCACCGGTGGCTGCCAGGAAACGCACCACAAAGTACCATGCGGGATTTCCCTCTTTTTTTAGTTTCTTTTTCAAGAAAATGTAGTCGGCATTGCTGATTACATTCTCCAAGTAGTTGCGTTGCTGCACTTTCACCGATTTGAGGCGCATCTTCGGCTTGTTGATGAAGTCGAGGTACTTGTTCACCGCTTGTATGCGGAGATTAACCGTTTTAGGCTTGAACGTCTCGATGAGATAGGTCTTGTAGATAAGGAGATTCCGTTTGGAAAGCTCCTTATGGCGAGTGAAGAACTCGCGCAAGGCGTAGAGATACGCCTTGATGGTGTTCTCCGCCATGTTGCCATTACGGAGAGCCGTTTCAAAGTTTTGTAAATCCATTTCTGTAATTATTAGTTTGACATACTGTTGTCACTAATAATATAGCGTTCCGTAGTTCTATGAATTCCTATTATGAGAAGA
>VSPO01000176.1 GCA_009775375.1 Muribaculaceae bacterium
ATTCATTGTATCTTGAAAGAGTTAAAAGTTTGACGCAAAGTTCGGTAGTGTTTGCATGGTGGAAACAGCCACCATCGCGCCACCATAGCCGGTTTCGGCTAAATCGTAGGCGGAGCAAGCAAATCATCCAGTTCTTTGCGGGAGATGTAGGTAAACTTCCCTCTCTTGGTACGGGTAATCTTATAGGTCTTGACATAGTGATAGAGCTGGTCTCTTGTCATGCCAAACTTTACCATAGCCTCGGCAATCGTGTATTCTGTCGGAGGTTCAGGCTCCGCAATGCCCTTGGCAATATCGAAATGCTTTTTCGAGTATCTTGCTTCGATTCCTACCTTTATCTTAGGAATACCTTCTTTAGATACAAGACAGTATATGGCAGACAGGGACATACCGAATTTCTCTTGAATTTCAGCAACCGTGTACCATTCGGTTATTTCCTCCGACGGGTTACGTTTCTCAAAGTACCGATCGATGTGAGATTTGCTCCATAGGGTTTTACTTTGGCTTCTCGCTTCTTTTGTTTGTATAGTAAGCTTGAGCATCTGTGAGAGCAACATGTTGTTGTGGTTTTGTGGGCTATAAACTCCTGCCCACAGAAAGCACAAATTTTCTTCAAATCAATGTTGCTGCTCATGGCTATTTTACTTTATTTCGCCCGATATTCTGTAAAATCCTGTAAAGTGGCGTAAAATGGCGTAAAGATTGTCCACCACCTTGCCGACGGATTTTTCCCGGCTGCGAGCGAGATACAACCGGGATACAAAAATGGGCGAAAAAGGGGTCAGAATCCGTTAGAATCCATCAGTAAGGGTATGAAAAAAGCGCGCCGTAAAGCACGCTGTACTAATGGATTGTGACGGATTGTGACGGATTGTGACAATTACGTCATTTGCCGTACAAAAATAATAAATATTGACGCCTATGGAGACATTATTTTTAAGTCCAGGGATCCAGACTGGACCATTTGAAAGATATGTACAAGAGTTGTGTAGCATGTATGTGTCCGCTCAACTCAAGGAAATCGCCAAGGGAGACCCTTTGGTGCAAATGGATAAACGTGAAAAGTTCCTGACAAAGCGAGAAGCAGCCAGTCTGATAGGAAAGGGAGAGAAGATGATTGACAATTACAGGAAAAAAGGATTACCGGTACATATGTTCGGTAGGACACCTATGTTTCTTGAATCAGAACTAATCTCTTTCATGGAGTCATATAACCATAAGAGCCTTAAAGATTAACAGTCTCAACATACAAAAGATGAAAAATGTTTTTTACCTTGGGGACTCTAAGTTCCGTAGCGGAGCAGATGGCCTTAAAAAAAGAAACTCTTCACAGATAGTGCTATTGTTTCCGGCAGAATTGACGGAAACCGTTAAAGGTACTCCACTGCGAATATCTGACCGGCTCTTTGGGTTGCGCACTCAAAACGTTATGAATGTGCTTTTTGTCACAGCATTTGTTGCAGTAAAACTCTTAAAAAGATGATGAGCCATGAAGAGATACGCCAAATATGTCAAGGCTCATCAGTCACTCGTACAGTTAACCGAGCAACTTGCGACATTGCCATCCCCACGGACAAAATTCTTTAACAGTCTGTTGGATCTGACAAATCTTGCCCCAAACACATTAAAGATGGTACTGTGTACCACCAGTTCCGGGATAACTCCGGGTAGGAATGTCAAAAAGCAGTTGGCAAAAGAACTTAAGGTGTCTGAACAAGCATTGTTTCCCGAAAATCGGCAAATAACGGGTTCGCTTGTATCCATGTATATTGGATTATCCAATAAGTCTCTTGAATATGATGAATTTGTCAAAGACATCTGCTCAATAACAAACGCGCCACGAAAAACTGTAATAAGCTGGATTTATGGGAGGCGTAGCCCACGGCTCTACGCAAAGAAAAGGATAGCGGCTCTTCTTGGCTCACCGATGTCTCACCTTTTCCCGAATGGGAACTAACATAATAGACACGATGAAATATCCTCCCATAAATCCTGATAAGTGGTATAGGCCACAGGAATTAGTCCGGCTGTTGCAAAGGACGTCAGATGCCATACTTCATATAGTAAGAATCAATGGATGCTCCATACGGGTCATCAACAATGAACTTGAAGTATATGGCAAGGATGTACTTGAGGCGATAGGTAATAAGAATAAAAACAGATAGGAATATGTACAACTCCGGATTCGTAATCATGTATCGAGATGAAGTAGAGGACTGGCTATGGCAAGATCCTCAGCTTTATCACTGGTGGATTTTTCTACGGGTGAAAGCGACATCGAGGCCATGCCTTCAAACAGTCGGGAGAACCAGAATCCGGGTTAGGCTCAACTACGGAGAATATGCCACGACCATTTCGTATCTTGCCCGTATCTGGGATGTTGATGAGCGCACTGTGACCTCTTTCCTTGATTTGATAGAGGAAGATGGGCGAATTGAGGTCAGAAAGGAGAACGGCATCTCAATAATAAAGATTGTCGGTTATGAACGATTCTCGCCTCCTGCCGGATATTTCGCTAAAGGTATCAGACGTACCAACTCCAATACAATGGGAGATGAAATGATGGGTGAAACGCAAAGCCAAATGAATGATGATATGAAGAATCCAGTCCATTCTCTGCAGCTAGGTGATATGGCAGGTGAAGTACAGAATGGAATCCCGTCAAATAGTATAATCTTAGAAGAAGAAAAAATTAAAAATAAATCTCCTTCTCCTGAACGTGAGGCTGAGTTTTTTGAGAAATTAAAAAATTCAGAAATAGCCTTGGAGCAAATTATGATGGACTTGCAACTCACTACTGTCAACGCGGTTTTGGAGCAGCTTCAAATATTTGAGAAATTCATAATGGGAGATTCAAGTAAATATCATCAGAATTATACTGATTTCTCATCTCATTGTATTAGATGGTATAATCGCTGCCAGGCTTCCAATGAATCTAGAAATTCAAAAAAACATACAGATGGAACAAAAGAAGAAAAAACAAGTATGCCACGAAGGTCCGCATCACAAAGGCGCGGCTCTGAAGGGTCTGGTAGAAATGCTGACGACTACGACCAACCGTTTCCAACTCTCAATGAGTGAAGAAGACATGATAGCATGCCTTAAGAGAACCATTGATGAAGTAATGACAGTTAGAGGGATTAAATATTCCTCATGGGGCTTGGCGGATGAAGAGATAAACACGCTACTTGCAAGATTCTTGCTGACAAAGGATTATCATACCGGATTTATGTTCTGGGGCAAATCCGGAACCGGTAAGACTATCCGTCTTAAATCAGTGTATTTGCTGATTCAGTATTTCTTTGGCTCAATACCGGAACTTGGGTGTTCAGTCCAGTATAAAACTGCTAACGACTTGGTATATCCCTACGCCACAATAGAGTCTTTCAACAAACTTAGTGTAGAGGACTTATTGATTCTCGATAATCTGGGATATGAAAGATGTGCAGGAGAAAACATTCAATTACACAGTCTCTCATTGGCGAACTGTTACTCAAACGCTATGATGCAATGCTTCCGACTGTTATTTCTTCTGTATTCGATATTGAAAATATCGGTGAAATTTATGGTTCGCGGGTTGCTTCTATCATACGTGAGAGCTATTATGTG
>VSPO01000177.1 GCA_009775375.1 Muribaculaceae bacterium
ACTCTTTGTCCTTTATGTTCTCCACCTCCTTTTTTTGTTGGCTTCTTTGTGAAGCTGTTTCGGCACGCTGTTTTTTTTCCTGCCTTTTCTTATCCTTATAGGCATGGGATGAGCAATGGTGAGAGCAGAATTGAGTTGAGAGTTTTTGAGCCTCAAACTCCTTCCCACACCATGTACAGATTTTTTTAATTCTGATGACTGATGTTGCCATTTTCTCCTGTTTATTTCGCCACTCATTTCGCCAAATTTGTATATCCACGTATACCGATGTATATGGGTGTATACATCATCCATCATCTCGCTGGAGTGGTTTTCAACCGATGACGATGAGAGCCAAATGAGGTACAAAAACGAGGAAAAAATAACTTGAAAACGACCACGAACGATTAAAACGCCGATAAACAGATATAAAGAAAGGCACTCATTTTGAGCGCCTTTCTGATATTTGGTGATATATTCTAATCGGTTTTAATACTATGCCTATTTGCCGATGCACTATCCTTATAGTATTGATAGCGTGCTACTTGAGCTTTTATTATACAAGGGTCGGTCTCACTTCTGTTTTTTGATGATTTGGGGCTTCCCAGCTGATTTCATCTAAGGAAACAGACCTCTCTTTCGTACATTTTGCACAAGTGCAAAGTTAATGATTTTCCACGACATAGAGTGTTAAAATACGAGAAAATAATTTCAAGTAACTGTAAATTTTCCAGCCACCGAATTTGTACCGCAAAAAGTAAGCCTGACAGAAGTCTTAATCATTGGGCTGCAATGGCTATAATGCTGTTGAATATTAGATGTTTAACGAATATTGGAGCATGTCTGTTACTTTCTACGATGGAAAGTGAAGAAGATGCGACAGAGGATGTCGGTGACTGAATGATTCGACCGGGTCAGGCAAGTGTATCAGATGGTGAAACCGGGTATGAAAACAGACCTCCGGGGTGGCCTGTTTCTACTCGTTTTCTTCATCGAAAATGCGGTTGAAAATCTCTTCAAGTTTCTTCTTGTCGGTGAGCAGGACATGAAGTTTCTTCAGGTTCTTGGCGTTGTCGCTCCACGGAACCCACACTTTCAAATAGCCCTTCGGACCGTACTTCTCGTTGAGGTGTTCGATTGTACGTTGATAGTGTCCGGCTCGGTTGAGTTGGGGATAATTTGCCAGACCGTATTGGATGGTTCTTCGGATTATCGTGTCTGCCTCAATGAAGCGGTCGGCTTCGGCAACAATCATTCCGTAACCGTTGCGGGGCTTCTTCTGATTAGATGCACGGTGGTCTTCAACAGCGCGACCCATAGTCACAATCTGCTTACGGGTGAAGTGCGACTTGACAAACTCGTCAGCTTCGAGTATCGTGCGGGAATCCTTGTGATGATTCTCTCTGCCGTTGACGAGACCGAGGTCATGAAAAGCCGCGATGATATAGACCATATCAGAATTCATTGCCGGATTATGTTCGGCGAGTTTTATGCTCTGCTCAATGACCATGCGGACATGGCTCTCCTGATGCGCCTTGTCGAAGGCGGCATAGCGGGGGATTATTTCATTCTCAACATAGTCTATGACCTCCTGCGACACCGGTTTCAATTTCAATTCCGGTATCTCGCCACGCTCCCGCTTTTCTTTCAGTATATGACGGCGGTGGGCACGTTCCTCAGCCATACATTTCTTGCAGATATGGCGAGCGTGTCCTTTGCCCGAGAATTTCTCATTGGCGAGATACTGGCCGCATTTCCAGCAATAATGTCCCATAGATATATTTTTTATAGATTACCAAATTGAGGTATTGCACTGTATCTGCCCTGCAAATATCCTTTCTGCACATTCTCGCGGGGCTTATATTCTGCAAGAGATACAAGGCGGGATGCTCCGTCCTTGTCTTTCTCTACAAACCAGACCTCATCAGAGCGAATCATGTCAAGATTGAGAAGATTACACTCATGGATGGATATAATAAGTTGAGTGTCTCTTTCCGATGAAAGTTCGTGGAGATAGCACTCTATTAATTTTTGCGACAACAGGGGGTGCATACTGCGGTCAAGCTCATCAATCATATAGTCCACTTCGCTTTGTCCCAAGTCGATAAGTATAGGAATGAAATCAAGAAGCCTTATAGATCCGTCGGATTCCTCATCCATTTCAAAGACAACCTCGTCATCGGCATCATTACGGTGTACCGCCTTCTGCTTGAATATCGTGTATGTGCCGTCCTCCTTGAAATCAAAGAAGAAGCATTCGTTGCTTTCCGGAGCTGCCACAAGAGCCGTGCGTCCCGGAGTTGAGCTGCTTATTATTTTGTCAAGCAGACGGTCGGGTAGGTTGGTCTCCTCTTTTGACCGGACAGGGAAACGCCGAATATCCACAATGCCTGTGTTGAAATATTGGAGTAGGCGACGTGTGGCCTCATGGAAATCCTCATCCTGTTCCGCATTGAATGATATGCCGCGGAACCGTGTACCGGGAAATATTATGCGCAGCCCGGAGGCAAACCATGAATAGGCAGTCTTTATCGCGCACATTCCCTTTCCGTTGCGCTCGATGTATTCCGAAAGGAAACTCTTTTTTGCAGGGGTGCCTTCACCAAGGAATTTTACAAACTGGGTTACTGATGAATCGCCACGAATGTCGCCGAACTCAAACTCATTTCCATCCTGATTGGATTTTCGTGCGAATATCAGTTTGTCGCTACGACTGTTAATCTCATAAAGCCATTCCACCTTGATACCGTTTATAGAGAACTCCATGCCATAGGCGAAATATCGCCCACCTGTCTTGAATTCAATTTCAATCTTCGAGACAGGTTTTATCGGTTTTACAAGTTTGAAAGGCTCGAAGTCTCCGGCAGGAAATCTGCCGGTAGCAATCTGTTGGAGCAGGGCAGTGGCTTTGATTACATTGCTCTTGCCAGAGGCATTTGCACCGTAAATAACACCGATCTTCAATGCCGATATATCGTCACGTTTCTTAGCCCTGCTGACGTGAGCAGGGTGAACACTTCCCTTCCCGGCAACGAAACTGATTGAGGTCTCTTCCTTGAAAGAGTATATGTTTTCAAATGTGGCTCTAAGAATCATTGATTGTCTTTTAGTGATTCATATCTAAGTTGTGAATTATTGCAACAGTCGTTACTGTAACCACAGTTGCAAAAGACAGATTCGATATTGGGCAACCGGATAGGAACAATCACAGCGAAAGCGGTTTTATTTTTCGTATAGCTCTATGGGCTGACCGTCGGAGTCCTGAAAGAATACAAATCTTTTGGACGTGTATCCGTCAACGCGAATATCCTCATGTTTATTCTTATGTCATATTTGAAGGTCATTTAATTGTATAGTGTGAATTCAGACTTTATTCCTGAAGTATTCGGTCAGTCTTTCGATACCTTCTTTATGCTTTGTCGGATTCTTGGTTTTGAGCTTTCCGATATTCATGAGTTTCCACTTGACTGACGGATATTCGCTCAGATCTCCGGCACAGCACTTGGTCCAATCGGG
>VSPO01000178.1 GCA_009775375.1 Muribaculaceae bacterium
TATATATTTTTCACTAATGTTGTTAAAAATGTTAATTTATTTGGTTTGCAACATAGGACGAAAACCACGTGATTTTGGAAATTGATAAGCTGCTAACATTCAAGGTAATATTGGAATCACGGGGCTTTGGGATGGACTCGGTCGGACTCGGTTGTGCGCAGGCCGGAGGCCATGCGCTCCATACCGGGCTGAGTGCGGACTCGGTCGGACTGAGCGCGGACGGTAGTAGGCCGCAGGCTCGGAGGCCTGCTCCCCATGTCGGATGCGGTCGGACTTGGAGGAGTCGCTGACGGGTGTTGCAAAATGTCAATGTTCTCTTAATGGGGGCTTCTCAGGGCCTCCATGGCGGCATTTGGGCCGGGACGGCGTTACTTCTTTCGTGCCGGCCCGGGGCTGTGCAGGAAAAGGAGCACAGCCCCGGGCCATCGAGGATGCTCTCTTCAGACGCCGGGCGCATGATCTGCTACGTCCGGGCCGTTGGCCTTGTGCCGGGGAAAGACTCTTCTTTCCTGTTTCCGGGGGCAAAGTTACTGCCTAAATTTCGGGGGCTATTGTTATTTTGAGGAAAACGAGCGTTTTTTATGATAAAAAATGATTAATTTTGCGAAGATGCGACGGGAATGGAGGATGCATCGTTCGTTTAAATAACTTCAATCTTTGAAAATAGATAGAAATGATATATAATAAGGAGAATGAGATAACCGATAAGGATTTGACGTTGTATCGGGATTTGTATGGCATCATGCCTAATGTCGAGATTCTTCAAGGAGCCGGTTCAAACAGGGTTTATGCGCGTTTGACGGATTTTGACTGCAGGTCGGTCATACTGACAAAAGGGCGTGACATTCAAGAGAACGAATCTTTCGTAAATCTGGCAAGGGTATTCAGGCGGCACGGTCTTAACGTGCCGGAAATATTTGCCGTTGGTGATAGCGGGGAGGTATATCTTCAGCAGGATCTTGGAGACGAGTCATTGTTTTCCTTGTTGTCGACAAATCAACGTCATGAGCTCGTCAGGAAGACGTTAGAATCCCTCGTAGCCGTTCAGACGATTGAGGAATCTGAGTGGCGCCCTTTTATTACGGCGGCTCCTTTTTCCGAGCGTCTAATATATTGGGATTTGAATTATTTCAAATACTCTTTTCTTAAGACAACAGCTACAAATTTTGATGAGTCGAGGCTTGAGGATGATTTCGAGCGTCTTGCAGCCGACCTTATGTCGGTTGGCAAGGAGCAATGGGGCTTCATGTATCGCGATTGCCAAAGCCGCAACGTCATGATTAGGGATGGAGAGCCGTGGTGGATTGATTTCCAAGGAGGACGTCCTGGTCCGATGCTATATGACGCTGTCTCCTTTCTATGGCAAGCGAGGGCAGGGTTCACAGATGAGGAACGCCGGCATTTTCTTCTCCATTATGCCAATGCCGTCTCAAAAATCAAGGGGATAGCTATGGAACGGATTCTTGAAAATTGGGGGTTGTTTGCATTATTTCGTACGCTGCAAGTGCTTGGGGCTTATGGTTTCAGGGGGCTGATAGAGAAGAAAGCACATTTTATAGAGAGCATTTCTGCCGGAATAAAGAATCTCGAGGATTTGCGAGTCGGTGGAATCTTGGATCCGTATCCGGAGCTGAAAAGAGTATCAAAGGTATTATCCGAGAGTAAATACTGTAGAAAAAGAGAGTCGGATGGCGGATTGACCGTAAGTGTTTTCAGTTTTTCGTACAAGAAAGGTTATCCTGAGGATTTGAGCGGCAATGGGGGAGGCTTCATGTTTGATTGCCGGGGCATGCACAATCCCGGAAGATATGATGAATACAAGCGTCTCACGGGCCTTGACAAACCGGTCGTGAATTTTCTTGAGACAAGAGGAGAGGTGCAGGATTTTGTTGAAAACGCTTATAGGACAGTGGCCCCAAGCATAGAGAGATACAAAGAGAGGGGATTCAGTTCATTGCAAGTGGGATTCGGCTGCACGGGGGGGCGTCATAGGTCGGTCTATTGTGCCCAGGCATTTGCAAAGATGGTAGGAGACGCCTTCGAAGGCATAAGCATACGCCTTGAACATAGAGAACAGGGGATGATAACAACAATCGAGAAGAAATGAAAGCGATGATATACGCGGCCGGGCTCGGAACCAGGCTTAAGCCCTGGACCGATAGGCATCCCAAGGCACTTGCCGAGGTCGGAGGTGTGCCGATGCTTGAGCGAGTCATTCTCGGTCTAAAAGGATTTGGAGTGGATAGATTTGTGATCAACGTGCATCATTTCGCGAGTCAGGTGGTAGATTTCATTGAGTCGAAAGAATTTGGCGTTGAAATTCTGATAAGCGATGAAAGCGACTGTCTTCTTGACACCGGGGGCGGCCTTGTCAGGGCCAAGGGGTTGCTGGATTTTGCGAGCGGGCCTGTCGTTCTGCATAATGCCGACATATTGAGCAATGCTGATATTTCGTGTCTTGCGGAATCGCAACTTCACTCTTCGAACCACGGTCTGCTTCTCGTCAGTGATAGGGAGTCGACAAGAAAGCTTATATTCGACACTGAAATGAACCTGAGGGGCTGGCATGACCTCAGGGCCGATGCTTACCGCCCAAACGGATTTGAAGCGTCGGCCTTTGACAGGGAATATGCGTTCAGCGGGATCCATGTTGTGGACGGGGAGATGGTGGAAGAGATGGAGAATCTTTTCGGGAACAGGAAATTTCCAATAATGGATTATTATCTTAGCGAATCGAGAAGATGCAAGGTGGGAGGTCATTTCCAAAGGAACCTGGAATTGATTGACATAGGAAAGCCGGAGAGCCTTGCCTGGGCCGAGGCATTGTTTGGGCAGCCGGAATCGTAAAGATACAGGAAAAGGATAGGGCTCGCATTTCAAAATGCGCGCCCTATCCTTTTCCTGTATCGAATGGCGTGACGATATTCGCCAACAAACATCATTCGAGGTCATTCCTGTGATAATTGAATTGATTAGAGTGGTTTGAGTTGAATTGGCACACGCACCCCGCAATAAGGGCGACCACGGCAATTCCTCCGAGCCACCAAGTGGCGGTCACGCTTGTTGTGAAGCAGGAAGCGATGAGGAGGATGGATCCAATGATGTAGAAAATGATGGACAGTGTTTTCATAGCGATGAATATTTAAACAGTTTTGAATTTAGCAAAAAGCATGAAAGGAATCCAACATGCTCAAAGATAAGAAAGATTCTGACCTCATGTAAAGAGGAGAAGGAGCTTTCTTTTGAAATAGAACAAAGCTTCAATAGGGATGGTTTAGCGAGAGGAGACTTTTAACATTAGCATCTGAAAGCTCTTGCTCAATCAGATAAAAATATCCCGAGAATGGGATCAACAATCATGTCCTGCGCCAAAAACAAGTCAAAGGACTGCCTAGAGGCAATCCTTTGAAGTAGCCGATCCGGGACTCGAACCCGAGTCTCCACCGTGAGAGGGTGGCGTGCTAACCGCTACACTAATCGGCCG
>VSPO01000179.1 GCA_009775375.1 Muribaculaceae bacterium
TGCCCAATTTAACATATGCACCGCCATTTCGGCTTGACCCATTTAATCCCACATATTGCCTTACAAAGAGAGCGTCCCAAAAATTTCCGGGTAGTATAGTTGGGAGCAGAAGCATTGGAATGGATTTTGCCACTTGCCAAAGGAGCATACCGATGTATACGACTGAAAGCAAGTAGCAAAATCCGCCATATTATGCTACTTCTTTTTCATCGCGATTCTGATGAAGATGTATTGCAGGATTTTTCTATAAGAGTATGAGCGAATTGCTCAGGATCAATGGGATTGAACAAGATAGGTCGCACGCTTTTTATCCACTTCCGGTCAAAAAACACAATCACACCTTTTCGAGGATAAAGGTTGACTTTCCCCATTGACACGGGCAACTGATAGTCCTGCGTCAGCTTATCGACAACGTCTGCATCAAAATCAACGACTTTGACGCTCTTTATTTTATCAATGGGATAAGACACTTTGCGAGACATCCAGGCTTTATACACAATATTGTTGTCAATAAGCTGGATGTAGCCTTTAGTTCTTCGCATGCGGACAGTATACTCAAACCAAAATGGCATAAGAATGTATATTAGTCCAAAAATAAGGGATGGATATATATTGCCTTTCGCAGGGATCAAAATCAAAACAACCATCATGCCTATACCTAAACTCCAGACAAATATTCTGTCGAAACGAGGTGCATCCGTGTAATGGCATTTGAACATCTCTATGTCATTTTTGTCATTCATATACTTTCAACAATGTGAGTATTCCGTAAATAGTAGTACCGTCACCGACAAATATATAAACTCCCTTCGCAATACGTTGAAGCCATCCCAATGCTTCATCACGCACACATATTTATAATCAAAAGAAAACGCCCTCAAAAAAGAACGTTTTCTTTATTATTGCCCCACTTTTTGTCCCACTGTCTTGCAAGTGATTGATTATCAGTGCAGGTTGTGGAGGTGGAGGGAGTCGAACCCTCGTCCAATCACGGATCCAATAAGCTTTCTACATGCTTAGTCATTGACTTGTTTTTCGTGGCATGACAGGCTCACGACAACCAATCATACCCTTATCCTTTTAGTTTCAATCGATGCCCAAGGATCGCATCAATCTATTTCCGAATTTCTCTGCACCATCTTATCCAAACGTCTCGGAACGGGGCAATGGGATGATGTCTCGTCCATATCACTGTGATACGGATAAAGCCAACCTACTATGCTTCAGTTTAGGCAGCGAGAGCGTATCTGTTATTTTCGCCAATTATAGGTCGATGCGTTGTTATTATAGAGCTTGCACATCAAAGCTCTGCATGCTTACTTACCGTATCTACGTGCTGTCAAATCCAGACACCCCCGGAATAGTAGATGTGCCTTTCTTTAAGACTGCAAAATTATAAAAACTTACCTCAATATGCAAATATTGAGGTAAGTTTTTATAATTTTTAACATTTAATCATGCCTCAATATTAATTGACACAACCAAACATCCTTTATTTGCTGCTTTTCTTTTGCTCCTTTGCCCATGTGTCTTTCAGACATACCGTCTTGTTAAACACAAGCTTATCCTTTGTAGAATCAGGATCTACAGTATAGTATCCGAGTCTTGTGAATTGGAAATGGTCTTCCTCTTTGGCATTCTCAGCAAGCCAGGGCTCTATCATCACGTTCTGGCGAATCTTAAGCGAATCAGGATTCAGGAGGTCTCGGAAATCGCCCTCCTCTGCAGAAGGGTTCTCTACTGCAAAAAGCCTGTCATAATCTCTGACTTCAGCTTGCCTTGCATGATTTACGGCCACCCAATGAAGAGTGCCTTTCACCTTCCTGTCGCTGCCCGGCATTCCGCTTTTGCTCTCAGGATCATATTCGGCATATATCTCCTCAACAATGCCTTCGTCATTCTTCTTAAGACCTGTGCATTTGATGATATATGCCCCTTTAAGCCTTACCTCTTTATCCGGCGACAACCTGAAGAATTTCTTTGGAGGATTCTCCATGAAGTCTTCACGCTCTATCCAGAGTTCTCTGGCAAATGGCATGGCATGTTTTCCCTCTTCAAGATTCTCAGGATTATTGTCAATATACATAGTCTCCTCCTTGTCCTCAGGATAGTTCGTAAGAATCAGTTTCACGGGGTTGACCACTGCACTCACCCTTGTAGCAGTCTTATTCAGATCCTCCCTTACGGCGTGTTCAAGAAGCTCGATATGATTAAGTGCCTCATATTTGGTATAGCCGATTCTTCCTATGAAATCTTTGATAGCAGAAGGAGTGTAGCCCCTTCGCCTCAGCCCGCATAAAGTCGGCATACGGGGATCGTCCCATCCGGCCACAAGATTCTCTTTCACCAATTGAAGCAACTTTCGCTTACTCATGACAGTGTAAGTCAGATTAAGCCTATTAAACTCAATCTGTCGCGGACAATAAGTCTCATCGGCAAGTTCCTTGACAAAGTATTCATACAACGGACGATGAGGGACAAACTCAAGCGTGCAGATCGAATGCGTCACGCCTTCGAAATAATCGCTTTGTCCGTGAGCGAAATCATACATTGGATAGACTTTCCAGGTCGTCCCAGTTCGCCAATGCGGGGTCTTTATGATGCGATACATAATTGGATCGCGGAAATGCATGTTGCTGTTGGCCATATCTATCTTGGCCCGAAGCACCATAGAGCCCTCTTCGAAATCTCCATTGTTCATACGCTCGAACAGCTCAAGATTTTCCTCTATCGGACGGTCGCGATAGGGAGAATTAGTTCCAGGCAGGGTAGGGGAGCCTTTTTGCGCGGCTATCTCTTCGCTTGTCTGCTCATCTACGTATGCCTTGCCCTCCCTGATCATTCTCAAGGCGAGATCATACAGCTGGGGGAAATAATCGCTTGCGTAATAGAGGCGGTCGCCCCAGTCATATCCGAGCCAATGAATGTCGCGCTTAATGGCGTTGACATATTCCATGTCCTCTTTTTGGGGATTGGTGTCATCAAAACGAAGATTGCAGGTCCCTCCGAATTTCTCCGCCGCGCCGAAGTCCATGATAAAAGCCTTTGCATGGCCGATGTGAAGATATCCATTCGGTTCTGGCGGGAAGCGCGTGCTTAATCTTCCTCCGTTTTTACCGGCAGCAAGATCCTCTTTGATTTCTTGTTCCACAAAGTTAAGGCCATTGTCGGCAACGTTACATTCTTCTATATTCTCCTTCATATACACATTCTATTGAGAAACAGCCTTAAGTTCGGCTGGAAAATTAAGTTGCAAAATTAATAAAAAAGTTCATTCCTTTTATGCAGTTTCCCTGAAAACTATCTGAAAATATAAAAAAAGCCTTGCGCGACTTTTAAAAGGCAGCATTCTTTGTAGGCGTTAGACGCAAATTCTTCGAGCGCGCCCCATAGCACATGACATTTTCAGGTAGATTTCGCCCCCTCAATTTTAACATTTGCCCAAAATTCGTGAAGCAGGCTGAC
>VSPO01000018.1 GCA_009775375.1 Muribaculaceae bacterium
GGAGAGAGAGGGATTCGAACCCCCGGAGGTGTGACCCTCAACGGTTTTCAAGACCGCCGCAATCGACCACTCTGCCACCTCTCCCGGCAGCCGAACAGCTACGGCTTCGCGCCGCTACCGCTCTTTTGCACTGCAAAGTTACGACTTTTTTTCTTCCCTTGCAAGTTTTTTCGTATTTTTGCAGCGATTTTCTTCTCCAAGGGGATTATACACATGGCTCTTCATATTGTATATCAATACATTGCAGCATGACATCCTCAAAATTCCAACCACTTCATTGAATTTTCATATGCAAAGAAACAACATCATATCAATTGCCAAAGGAATAGCCATAATCCTTATGGTGGTGGGCCATGCGGAGGCACCTGAACTCCTGACTAATTTCATCTATACGTTTCATATGCCCCTGTTCTTCATAACAGCTGGTTATTTCTTCAGCCTTAAGTATTTGTCTGATCCGTGGTCGTTTTGTGAAAAAAGATTCAAGGGACTTTACCTTCCGTTCCTGAAATGGAGTCTCCTTTTCCTTCTGCTCCACAACGTGTTTTTCCATTTTGGAATCCTCAACGAGGAATTTGGCAATTGGACGGGGGGAGTCACCCATCCTTACTCATGGAAAGATTTCGCCAACCGATTGCTGTTGATCGTGACATCAATGAGCGGATACGATGAATTCATGGCCGGTGCTTTCTGGTTTTTTCGCGGTCTTCTCGTGGCAAGCTTGCTTTTTCTTATCCTCTTCAAATTGTTTTCAGCGAAAACAAACCTCTCCCCCACCAAAATAGCTGCAATTATTTGCATCGGGGCATTGGCCTTCACCGCATTTCGAATAGGCTTCGGCCTGAAACTTAGATATATCCCCAATGGAGGAATGCGAGAGGTGTGGGGGCTGTTCTTTTTCGGCATAGGTTTTCTCTATCGCCAATACGAACCCCGCATAAAGGAACACTGGGCATTGTCTGCCGCATATTTCGTTCTGCTCTGCATTGCCGCGTGGCTTCATCTTTCCGGCATGAACAATCATGGGAAGATGATCGACGTGCTGACCCTTCCCTTGACAGGCATTATCGGGTTCCTTGCCGTGCGCTACATATCTGCCGTCATCGACCGTAAAGGATCCTTCGTTCGCGACACGTTAATCTTCATCGGAGAGAACACCATCTACGTGTTTGTCTTTCATATCATATCCTTTAAACTTGTCAGCCTTGCCAAGATATGGTGGTATGACCTTGATTTCGCCCAGATAGGATGCCACATGGTAATCCACCACAACAATCATTCCGACCTTTTCTGGGTGGCATATTCCATCGCCGGGGTAGCCGTTCCCATGCTATGCCTAAAAGCCTGCCGCCGATACCAGCCGTCGCTCAAATCTTCGCTACGCCTTCTCTCTTTCTCAAGGCAATGACACTATCTCAACTACATTATGGATTCCGAAATCCATCCATCAAGACGACGTGTTTTTGTAGAGAAATTGGCACCAATTAATATGGTTTGCTTGTTTTTCCCCTTAACGATTGCCGGATAGTCTTTCCCCTGGATTTGATCCAATGCAGCTTGAGGACTTTTATCAATCTTAAATTCAATAATATAATAATATTTGGCAACATCCACTATCATGTCAATACTTCCGTTGGAAGTATGATACTCTGTTTTCGTATTCAATCCAATTATTCGACAAAGCAAATATACGAATTTATGAAAATGTGCCTCTTCTATTTTCGAGATGGATTCGAAAGGGATGTCAGCAAGAAAACGCTCAATCCCCAACATAAAAGATTCAACATTTCCCTCCCTTATGAACTTCAAAGATGAAACTGCAAGAGAATACTCGTCCATTTCGCTAAAATAAGTAAGAGAAAGATATTTAATAAAACTCTGTCTTACCTCTTTATTTGGATATGCCAATAAAACTCCTGCATGTCGGAGTCGTAACCTTTTATTGTCAAGTAGCCAGTCTGAAACATTAATGGCAAAGGATCGTTGATGGCAGTATCGGGTAAGGATAGATAATCCTTGGGCAAACAGGAATTGTCGATGTCGTCAAGATACCAACCTTTTTCTCTTATAAGCTGCACAAGAAACTTTGGAGCGCCGGAATACGACCAATAGTTGTCAATCTCAAGAGATGAAAAAGCCTGTAGTAGACTATACGGATTATATAATCCGAAATCCACCTGACAGAAGCGATAGCCATCATAATTCTCCTTAAGCATATCAAGAGTGGCGGATTTCTCTAATCCAAGTTCATTTCCAAGACTATCTATACCTTGCGGAAAATAATGTTGCAGCTCTTCATCGGTTATACCACACAAAGAAGAAAAACTCCTTGCGCATTGATATATCTGTCAGATTATTTGGGCCCGAGAACATGGAAAGATGTCTGAAGCGCATGATTCCCGTAATCATAGCAAACCGGATATTGGAATCCTGTGATTTTATAACTCCATAAAAATCACGCATCAGAGTTCTTATTCTCTCTGACTCATAGTCTTCTCCCAAATGGTCGATTCAGGTTTTGTCATACTCATCAACGAGAATAACCACTTTCTTTTTTGTAAGATCAGATATTGAGATAATGATGTTCTCAAATCTTGAACCGATAGAGTCATCCACCTTCTCAATCCCATATTTACTCTCAAGGAAACAGAAAACCGTATCAAGTCGCCCAAGGAATGAAGCGGCCGAACTGAAATCTCCAATATTAAAATCAATATGAATCACAGGATAATCCAGCCAATCCTTTTCAAGGCTTTCCATGGCCAGACCCTTAAAAAGATCTCGACGCCCAAGAAAATAAGCTTCTATCGTCGACAGAAGAAGACTTTTTCCAAATCGACGAGGACGAGCCAAAAAATATTTCTTCGGGTCTCTCACCAACCTATATATCAGATCGGTCTTGTCTACGTATACAAGTCCTGCTTCCCTCATTGTTGCGAAGGATTGGATGCTGTCGGAATATCTTTCTGTTATGCTCATTGGAATTTTATAAGTAGTAACTAAAAATTAATGTACATATGTTGGCACGCTTTTTGCATTGTATTAAGGTAAGGAACGACTATGAGAATCACAGAAGTAAAACTTACCAAGAAACAGCGGGTGGAATTGGAGTATATAGAGCACTTCGATTCCAGGCCGTTTATGCAGAAACGAAGCCGAATAATATTATGCAAAGCCGACGGTCTGTCCTCAAAGAAGATAGCGGAAATGCTGTCATGTTCGGAACCCAAGGTCAACCGTTGGGTCAAAAGGTATCTCGAACATGGCGTGGACGGTCTTCGGAACAAACCGGGACAGGGAGCCAAGCCAATAATGGACTCATTGGACGAGGAGGCGGTGAGGATTGCTATCGAAAAGGACAGGTTAAGTGTCATGAAGGCCAAGGAGAGATGGCAGGAAGCCACAGGCAAGGAGGCGTGTCGCGACACGTTCAGGGCTTTTTTATCAGCCTTGGCGCAAGATTTGGACGTATAAGGAAGACGACCAAAGGGGCACCCTCGCCGCAGCTCTACGCTTATAAGAAGGAGAAGCTGCAAGAGCTTGAACAACAGTACCGTGACGGCCTTATCGACCTCTATTTTGGAGACGGGAGCTTCACTTGTACCGAAGGATACGTGCCATACGGCTGGCAGTTTCCCGGAGAGAACATCACCATTCCGTCGGACAGGGGCGCAAGGCTCAACATCTGGGGAATGATTGACTATGACAGCCGCTATAACGGCTTCTGTTCCACCGAAAGCATGACATCCGAAAGCATCGCGGATTTCCTTGACAGGTTCTCCCTTACAATAAGGAAGGACACATTCGTCGTGCTTGACAATGCCAAGGTGCACAGGAGCAAGTATATGAAGGAAATGAGAAAAATCTGGGAGAAACGGGGCCTTTATCTTTTCTTCCTGCCTCCTTATTCCCCTCATCTCAACATTGCGGAGACTCTCTGGAGAATGCTCAAAGGCCAATGGATACAGCCCGCAGACTATGTCTCGACTGACAATCTTTTCTATGCTGTCAACCGAGGACTCGCAGGGCTGGGAACCACGCACTTTATCAATTTCTCCAAAAGAGCCTGATATGTTCATTTATTTATCTGAAGTACTTATTGATTTAAGAGTCCCCTACATTTGCAAGACTCTATCAGAAGCTTCTAAATCTAATCTGCAAATATAGTGCTTTATAATTTATTTGTCAAGCAGACGCTCTACATTTTTCCACTTTATTAAAAAATATATCTTCTCAAAGTATTACTTATTTGGAGTTTCTCGTAAATCTGTTTTTAAACATATCCCGTTTTTGCTCCCGGTCACTTTATTTTGCTAATTTTGCAGATGTAGTCGAAATCTACTTATTCGTACACTCATGCCATATTCTCGTGGTTTAAACGGAATACACAGACAATAATAACTTCAGCAAACCAACAGCCTTCTTGAGGCTTATCGTGAATACTTATTTTTTAACCCCAAACATTTAGCTCATGATTAAACGTTTACTAACTTCTGCAGCTATCATTTCAGCTGCCCTAAGTGCAAATGCCGACACGTTCGACATGCTTCCCTCGTTCGGCTCAAGCGGATGGGGCGATTCCACCTATGATGCCGAAACCAAGACAATCACCTACGTCGGAAACTGGACAGGCAAAGGATGGTGGCTCGAATCGGCCGACTACAGCGCTTTCGATGAAATTGTCATCGAAACGAAGGGAAACGCCATCGGATATTCAATCGTAGTGGAATATGTCGATGCAAATGCTACGTCCACAAATGTCAGTGTAAACAAGGAAGTAGACAAGGCATCCGCCACTCTCGATCCTCAATACAAAAATGCAGTGAAACAGATCTATCTCCAAAATCACGAAATCGGCACGCTGACGCTGACTGCGGCATATCTTCAAAACGAGGCCGTGGTTGACCCGACCGCTCCCGTCGTGCTATGGGAAGGGGAAAAGGCTGTCGACTGGTGGGAGAAAGCCGTCAATTTGTCGACATCCGATTTCATCAAGGCAAAAGTTGCGGACGGAGACAAGCTCATCATAAGCTACAAGGCAGAACCTGAGAATGGGTTCAAAGTGATCTACGTGGATAGCAGCTGGAACGATCAACCGTTACCTGCCATGACGAAGGTGGAGGGGTACAATGAGGAGTACCAAACATTCAATCTGCCTGTAGACAAGAATGAATACACTTTGACACTCGGAGAAGGCGACATAGCCCAACTGACAAACACCGCCAATCATGACATAAAATTCTGTGGCGACAAAGTGACCCTTACTAAAATCACCCTGCTTCATGCCGAAGCATCTGCAGTGGAAGGCATCTGCAACGACAGCGAAGCACCCGTGGAATACTACAATCTTCAAGGCATGAAAGTATCCCATCCTGCAGAAGGAGGCATCTACATCCGTCGACAAGGCAATAAGGTCAGCAAGATTCTCGTAAGATAAGAATAACAGAAAAATTTAACATATGCACCGTGCTTTCGGCTTGACCCGAAAAATAGACTCCTGACATAATTTGATAATAATCAGGCTCTGATTAAAATAAATACACAAAGGCATAAAACCCCAAAATAAGGTCTTATGCCTTTGTGTATTTATTTATGCGCCAATCTTTTAAATCCATTATCATTCAAATCAGAGCAGACGACATTCAATATAGGAGCTCTAACCTATCACCGACACAAGAATTTAGCTTATAGACTCTAATAGCGCCTCCTTAAAAATTTCGGGACCGTAGGGGTCGCAATTTTAAGGGAAGCACTCTTAGTAAGTGTTCAGACGAACTTTTTGAGAATCTTGGACGTTGTTATTTGTACACTATTATTAATTCATAACACACACTGTGATTGTATGGACAAGAAAAGACTTACCGCAGAAAATGGCCGCCCGATCGCCGACAACCAGAATGTTCAGACCGCCGGATTGCGCGGTCCTTTTTCCGCTCAAGACCCTTGGTATCTTGAGAAAATCGCTCATTTCGATCGTGAAGTGATACCGGAAAGGCGTATGCACGCAAAAGGATCCGGAGCTTTCGGAACTTTTACCGTGACCAACGACATCACGGAATTTACCCGCGCCTCCATTTTTTCTGAAGTGGGGAAACAGACACCTTGTCTGGTAAGATTCTCCACTGTGGCAGGAGAACGGGGCGCCGCCGACGCAGAAAGAGACATCCGAGGATTTGCAATGAAATTCTATACCGACCAAGGCAACTGGGATCTCGTTGGCAACAACACTCCCATCTTCTTCCTTCGCGACCCGTTGAAATTCCCTGACCTAAATCATGCTATCAAGCGCGACCCTCGAACCGGAATGCGCAACCCTACTGCAAATTGGGATTTCTGGACCCTCCTGCCAGAAGCTCTCCATCAGGTCACGATATCAATGTCTCCCCGAGGGATTCCCGCTTCTTTCAGAAATATGCATGGGTTCGGTAGCCACACGTTCAGTTTCTTCAACAAAGATAATAAGCGGACATGGGTGAAATTCCATTTCATCACTCTACAAGGAATCAAAAATCTTACCGACAAGGAGGCTGAGGCTATAATCGCCAAAGACCGGGAATCACATCAGCGCGACCTATTTGAGGCTATCGAGAGAGGCGACTTCCCACGTTGGAAGCTTCAGATTCAGCTGATGACAGAAGATGAAGCAAAGGAATACCATATCAATCCCTTCGACCTTACGAAAGTGTGGTATCATAAGGATTTTCCACTACGCGATGTCGGCATTCTCGAACTAAACCGCAATCCTGAAAACTTCTTCGCTGAAATAGAACAGGCCGCCTTCAACCCTACGAATATTGTCGACGGCATAGGTTTCTCCCCCGACAAGATGCTTCAAGGAAGACTTTTCTCTTATGGAGATGCTCAACGCTACCGACTTGGAGTCAACCATAACCTAATCCCTGTCAACAGACCGAGATGCCCGTTTCATTCCTTCCACCGCGACGGAAAGATGCGTACGGACGACAATTATGGCGCAACAGTGGCATACGAACCAAACAGTTTCGGAGAATGGCACGACACTCCATCATTAAAAGAGCCTCCTATGGAGCTACACGGAGAGCTATACAACTATGACGAGCGGCTATATGACGACGACTACTACACTCAGCCTGGAAAACTTTGGCGGCTAATGAGCTCTGACGACAAGAAAGCTACCTGCCAAAACACGGCTACGCAGATGGAAACAGTCCCGCTATTCATAAAGCAACGCCACGTCAGAGCCTGCCATAATGCCGACCACGAATATGGACGTATGCTCGCCGAAGCGTTAAACATCGATCTTGCCGAAGCTCTTATTGCGGAAGATCCGGCCCATCCGTCATGGGACAAACGGGAGCTGAAAAAATAAGCCTGAAACAGGACTGAAAAAATAAGAATCCGCGCCGACATTCGAAAGGTCGGCGCGGATTCTTATTTTTCAGTTTCAGAGTTTTTCCAAAGTCTCTATCGCCTCTATGCACATACGGGAATTGTGGTAGGGACATTTCCAAAACCCCGCCTTGTCGTCCTCTCGGTTGATGCTGCCGTCAGAACCTCTCCGGCTCCAATACCATTCTCCGTTTTCTGTATCCAAAAGGTTATCCTTTATGTAGCCCCAACTTTCGGCGGCCTTTCCTATGAATTCCGGTTTCTTATGATATAGGGCAAGATAAAGCTGGCCTATCACGTCTTCGGCCTGCACCCACCAGTGGAAATCGCCGTCAAGGCTGCCGTCGGAATGGCGTTCATAGACCATGCTTCCCTCTTCGCGTCTTCCCTCCAACGCTGCATACGCTATCTTCTCAGTAGCAGCCAACGTCTCCGACAAAAGAGCCTTATCATTGATGACCATGGCAGTCTCCAGCATAAGCCATGAAGCCTCGATATCGTGGCCATAAGAGAATATATGGTCTTGCCGATGCCAGTCGTCGTCGAAAAACAGACCGAGATGCCAAGTCTCCTTATCAAGGATCCGGTCAAGGAAAATCCTGAGCAAGTTGGTCGTAGCCTCCAACAATGCCGGATCCCGCCACACCCTAAGCAACGATGTGTAGCCCTCCATTATGTGGAGATGCGTGTTCATTGTCTTTGAGGCATTGTCGTCCTTGTCGCTGAGACGCATATCCGCGATCGGCTGCCAATCTCGCGTCTTTGCCTCTACATAACCATCTTTTACAAGGTCACGGCTATGTTTTTCAATATCGGCAAAGAGATTTTGTGCTATCCGCAGGGATTCCTCATCTCCGACAGCGCGATAATGCTCCGAGAGGCCATAGATTGTGAAAGCAATGGCATAGAATTGCTTGCGGGTATCTATTGGATTGCCGTCGGCATCAAGACTCCAATATGTTCCACCATACTCCTTGTCGATGAAATGGTCGCGTATATAATCTCTGGCACGCAAGGCTGCATCGGCATATTCAGGTTTGCCATTATGGCGATATGCAGCGGCGAAGCTCCAAAGAATTCGCGCATTCAATATTCCGCCTTTCTCTGCTTCGGCATCAAGACGGTCGTAGCCATCGCGACGGCCATAAAAGCCGCCCCGAGGATCGGTCATCCTGTCAATCCAATAGCGCAATATATTATTGTTGAGGCAATCCTCAAGTTCCTGACGGAACGTAGCTAATGAAGAATCCATCTTGTTAATCTGTTTTTACATTTTTTGAATTTTTCAACCTCCAATGAAATGCCGGGCAGTCAGACATTGGCGAAGTCGGTGGCCTCATCCTGCTGTGGATTGTCAGCACTCTTCATGCCCCGTTGCACCTTAAGCCTGGCCACTATGTCGTCGACTTTCTCGGTGGTCAGCGGATAGAACCATACGACGCATATCGAAATTAATGCCACTGCCGCCGGAATGAACGTCATCAACATCCACAGACATGAAATTGCTGCCTGGGGTTGGTCGACCATAGCCGCGGCCGCATCAGAGCTACGTGCGATATAACCACAGCTGTCGAGAAGCCAAAGCACTGCGGCTCCGCCGATGGCTCCTCCAAATTTCTGGGCCATAGAAGAGGAGGAGAATATAAGTCCGGTTGAGGCGGTCTTGTATTTGAGTTCTGCATAATCCGAGACGTCGGCATACATCGACCAAACCAGAGGCGACATTATTCCTGTAAGCACTGAAATGACAATCTGCAGAAGCAACATCAGCCAGAACCCGGTCGGGCTCACGGGCAAGACAAAGAAGAGCACACTGAAGACAACGAGCAAGGTATTGACCATAATAAAAGTGGTCTTCTTTCCGAATTTCCCTGCCACGGGGACACACAGAGCAACGCCCACCATGTTCGCCACCTCGCCAATACTGAGGAAAAGCCCGGCATAGAAAAGGATCGAGAGGGAGAAGAACTCTATATGCGCGTCAAACCCTATGACATCTGCAAAGAAATACGCTACCGTCGCTCCGCGGACCGTATTGAAAAGATTGAAACACAAGGCCGCTCCAATCAGGAGCCACCAGGGGCGATTGCTTAGCAGGGATTTGAAGTCCTTTCCGACGCTGACCGTGCTGACTGTCTGCAGACGTTCGCGGGTCATGAAGAAACAGCATACGAACAGAATGCAGCAAGCTACCGCTATTACAATCATAGCCGACTGCCAGCTGCCTTGCGGACTCATCCCATAATTGTTCTGGAAGAAATCGCAAATGGGCTGCCATGCCGCAAGGGCGATAAACGACCCGCCATAGGCAAAAAACATCCTAAATGAGGAGAATACGGTCTTCTCCTTGGGATCGTCGCTCATGACTCCAAGCATGGCCCCATAGGGAACGTTGATTGCCGTATATACGGTCATCATGGCTATATACGTGGCATAAGCCCAGACAAGCTTACCTGCATAAGAGAAATCGGGGGTGGTGAAAAGCAATATGCCGCACACAGAGAACGGGACGGCAATCCAAAGGAGATAAGGTCTGTATTTTCCCCAGCGCGTATGGGTGCGGTCGGCGATTATGCCCATTCCGGGGTCGGAAATGCCGTCCCAAATACGGGTGATCAAAACGAGGAGCGCGGCATCCACGAGGCGAAGCCCGAAGATGTTGGAATAGAAGAAGGGAAGATAATAGCTGAACACCTTCCAGAACATCGACGAAGCCATGTCGCCGAAGCCATAACCGATTTTTTCTTTTAGCAGTTTCATTTTAGGTTGGGGTAAGTGCCACAGTCCATGACTCTTCATGCATTGGGAATAATGGCCTTAAGGATCAAAACTTCGGCAACCATTCCGGGCATGAGGAATCATGAACCGTGATGAGGCATGATATTATGATTTCAGGAATTCTTGGTTACGGGTTATAAGATTGTTGATGGTCTTGACGCTTTCAGTCGTGGTCAACCCATCCTGAGGGGTATTCAGGCAATAATCCACGAGCCTGTCGACGGTGGATGTAGCCACGTGCATCCGCGTGTCGCTTGATGCATAATAGATGAAGACCTTTCCATCCTCATCGGCTATCCAGCCGTTTGTGAAGAGCACGTTCATCACGTCGCCCACGTATTCCTCACCCTGCGGGGCCATGAAATAGCCGCCGGGGGAGGCAATCTTCTTCCAGGGTTCTTCAAGAGAGGTCATGTACATATAGAGCACGTAGCGGAGCCCGTCGGCCGTGCCGCGCACGCCATGGGCAAGATGAAGCCATCCTTTGGGTGTCTTGATAGGATGAGGGCCCTCGCCGTTCTTCACCTCTTTAATCGTATGATAGATTCTCTCGTCGATGATGCGCTCCTCGCCGAGTACAGCATTCGTGATATCGTCTACGAGTCCCCAACCGATTCCACCGCCGTTTCCGGTGTCGATGAATCCGTCTTGCGGACGGGTATATAGAGCGTATTTGCCATCCACGAACTCAGGATGAAGCACGACGTTGCGCTGCTGGCTGTTGCATTTCAAGTCAGGAAGACGCTCCCAGTTCTCGAGGTCCTTCGTGCGACAGATTCCGCATGTTGCCGTTGCTGCGGAAAGATTGCCGGGGCAGGAATCGTCATGACGCTCAGCGCAGAAAAGACCATAGATATAGCCGTCTTCATGAGCCGTCAGGCGCATGTCGTAGACATTGGTGGCCGGCACGACATCATCGGGAAGGGTCACGGGGCGATCCCAGAAACGGAAATTGTCTATTCCATTCGGACTCTCGGCAACGGCGAAAAACGACTTGCGGTCGTAGCCCTCCACACGGACTACAAGAAGATATTTCCCGTTCCATTTCATTGCGCCGGAATTGAGCGTTGCGTTCACTCCTATACGCTCCATGAAATAGGGATTAGTGGAGGGATTGAAATCGTAACGCCACATCGGGGGAACCATCTCGGCCGTGATGACCGGATTTTTATATCTCTCATAAACTCCGTTGCCCTCCAAGGGAGTGTTCGGACGTGTCACAAGCTCTTCATAGCGAGCGAGGACGAGGTTCTTGCGATATTCGAATGTATTCATTGTATTAAGTTATAATCCTATTTGATTGTCTTATTCGCAGATATTAGAATTTTATGTTTTATTTCCGAGCAGGGAAAGCTTCATTTGACAAAAATAGCCTGACCATTGTCGTGGAAAGCCTTGAAATCGGCTTCAGCGAGATGTCCGGGATAAGGCACATAGAAATGGCCGGCCTTATCCTGATGACGGGCATTGCGCCACACGCATACATAAGCTATGGGAAGATCCTTAATGGATGGGAGCAGCACGTTCATATACCAATCGTTCATCGGCAGACCTTCGCTTCCGGTCTCAGTAAAGGCCGCAACCTTTCCGCGTTTCTTTGCCTCCTCCACTACGTAGGGCAACTGAGCCTGGATTCTCTTCTTATAGTCCTCTACCCCTTCAGCCCCTCCGAAGTGATATATATCGGTGCCGAGGATGTCGACATACTCATCACCGGGATATGTAGAGAAATATTGCTCACGGGTCAAGTCTTTGTCGGGGGAGTAAGCCCACACCACATTGTTGATCCCTTTCTCATCAAAAATCTTGCGAGTGCGCTTCCAAAGATCAATATACTGTTGAGGAGTGGCATGTTCGGCTCCCCACCAGAACCAGCTTCCGCTGTTCTCATGCCAAGGACGGAAAACGACCGGCAACGGATTGCCCTTCTCATCTTTAAGAGCACCGATGAAGTCGGCGGCACGACCGATCCATACGTCAAGGGTATCGGAGAGAGCTTTGTTGGTATCGAGTTCTTTGAGAGGAGCCTTGGAAACATCCCATGACCCCCCACCCGTGGCGGGATTGAGAGGATGCCAGCTGATGGCGTTGACTCCGCCACGGGCCTGCTGCTTTGCCATCTCTGCCGCCATGAAAGAGAACGGCACTCCATCAAGATTTTTTGCGGAATCCACCTCAATCATGCCGAGATCCCAACTCATAAGACCCGGGTATTCGCCCGTGACGGCCTTCACATCGGAATTCCCCTCAACGTAATGCCAATCGAATCCATACGCAGGGTCATCATGATGTCCGAAATAGAAATGTCCGGAGTCGGCCACTGAATCAAGCGTAGCCAACAGGGATTGAGCAGGAGTTATCTCTGTCTCGGGTTGTTGCTCGGCAACCTTCTTACCGCCGCCACATGCCGTCAGAGCAACGACGGCAAGTATCGAAAAAAGCTTTATTTTCACTTGTATCTCAATTATTATTATCTTTATTATCTTCGGGTAATCAATTTAGCCAAGCACTATTTCAACTTCGTTGACACCTCCCTCCGGTTGCACAGGAATCTGGTTGCCTTCAAGCTCTTTGCCGTTGAGGCGCATGCTTTTCACTCCTTTCTCTTTATGCAATGGATTGCTTATCTTCACCTTATATTCAGCGCCCCTGAAACGACGTGTCACTTCGTATTCATTCCAGTCTGACGGAATACAGGGATCTACGAGAAGACCGTCGTAATCGGGTCTTATACCAAGAATAAACTGAGTGATGGCATACCAGTTCCATGCGGCTGTGCCGGTCAGCCAGGAATTTTTGGCCTCTCCCGGTTTCGCAGCATCCTTTCCTGCCGTCATCTGGCAATATACGTAAGGCTCAACCTTATGGAGATCGCTCTTTTCCTCAAGGAAAGCCGGGCATATTTTCCGATAATACTCCCAGGCTCGTTCGCCGCGACCGAGAACTGTCTCCCCTATTATGACCCATGGATTATTATGGGCGAAGATTCCGGCATTCTCCTTATACCCGGCGGGATATGTGGAGATTTCGCCGTATTCTTTCACGTATTCGGTGAATGCCGGCTGATTGAGCACGATGCCATGCTCGCAGTCAAGAAGATTTTTGACGGAATCGAGGGATTTTTCCACAAGGCCATCTTCAAGTCCGATACCGGCCATCGTGCACCATCCCTGACTCTCGATAAATATTTTCCCCTCCTTGTTTTCGTTGGAGCCTACTTTGTTTCCGAAGTAATCGTATGCGCGAAGATACCATTCTCCGTCCCATCCAAACTTCTTGACAGCCTCCACCATTTTTTCCACGTGCTCTTCAGCTCTTGCTGCCTCTTCGTCGAGACCGAGCCTGCGGCACAAAGCCGCATAGTCGCGTCCATAGACCACAAACTGGCCGGCAATCATCAGTGATTCTGCCTTCGAACCCTCCGCCTTGTTTTCCGTCGTCTGGAAAGATTCATTAGGATCGTCGGAAAAACAATTCAGGTTGAGACAGTCGTTCCAATCAGCCCTTCCTATCAAAGGAAGTCCGTGGGGACCAAGATTGTTGATGACGTGATCAAACGACACGCGCAAATGCTCCATAAGAGGCACCTCCGTACCCTTGACATTGTCATACGGCACAGGCTCGTCAAGTATCGAAAAATCGCCCGTTTCCTTGATATAGGCTATGGTTCCGAAGACAAGCCACATGGGGTCGTCGTTGAATCCGCCTCCTATGTCGTTGTTGCCACGCTTAGTCAGAGGCTGATATTGATGATAGCATCCTCCGTCGGCAAACTGCGTGGATGCTATGTCGATGATTCTCTCTCGTGCGCGGGCGGGAATCTGATGGACAAAGCCCACAAGATCCTGATTGGAATCGCGGAATCCCATACCCCTGCCTATGCCGCTTTCAAAGAAGGAGGCAGAGCGGGAGAAACAGAACGTGATCATACACTGATACTGGTTCCATATGTTGACCATGCGGTCAAGACGCTCGTCGCCCGACTTAAGCTTATAGCTATCGAGCAATCCATCCCAATATGAACGCAGTTCTGCGAATGCCTTGTCTACTTTTTCAGCAGTGTCGAAACGGGATATAATTTCACGAGCGGGAATTTTATTTATGATTCCCTTGCTTTCCCATTTCTCTTGCGGCTCATTCTCAACGTATCCGAGGATGAAGACAAAGTCGCGTGTTTCCCCCGGCTGAAGGGTGATTTCCAGATAATGGGAAGCTATGGGACTCCATCCGTGTGCCACGGAATTGCGCGGCCTGCCCTCCATCACGGCATCGGGCTCGTCAAAACCGTTGTAAAGGCCTATGAAGGTTTCCCTGTCAGTATCAAATCCGTCTATGGGACAATTGACAGTATAAAATGCGTAATGGTTGCGACGCTCTTTGTATTCAGTTTTGTGGTAGATTGTCGAACCCTCTATCTCCACTTCTCCCGTGGAGAAATTGCGCTGGAAATTCTCCATGTCGGTAGCCGCATTCCAGAGACACCATTCAATGAAAGAAAACAGTTTGAACGTTTTCTTTTCGTCAGTTTTGTTGGATAGAGAAAGCTTGGTGACCTCGGCATGCGTGTCGAGAGGCACAAAAAAGAGAGCCTTTGCTTCCAATCCGTTTTTCTCGCCCTGAATAATCGTATAGTTGAGGCCATGACGGCATTCATATGAGTCAAGGGTGGTTTTTGTTGGCTTCCAACCGGGATTCCAGACCGTGTCACCATCCTTTATATAGAAGTAACGACCTCCGGCATCCATGGGCACGCCGTTGTAGCGATAGCGGGTCAGCCTGCGAAACTTAGCGTCTTTGTAGAAACTATACCCTCCCGCTGAATTAGAAATCAGAGAGAAAAAATCTTTATTGCCAAGGTAATTGATCCAGGGCCAAGGTGTGCGCGGATTCGTGATGACGTATTCGCGTGCTTTGTCATCGAAATAGCCGTATTTCATTTATGTGATAATTAAGGGTGTATGATTGTCTATATTTTCAGGGTCGGAAGAATCTGCATCGGTGTTTTTCCTCTCCGCAAAATTAATAATAGAATGCGTTTCCGCAAGTATAAAATCGTATGGATGAGCAAAAAATGTGAGAATGGGAGATAACGGTCTTATCCTTTTCAGGGATTCGGTCGTTATCCCCCACAATCAATCATCATTTCAGTTTGAAGTCTCCACGATTGAGCACGAGAGGATTCTCCATTACGGTCTTCCATTCCCCGTTTTTATTCCAGTCCTTGATCACAGGATTTCCGTCATCGTCAAGCTCATACCATCCCATGAAATAGCTCCAAAGGGCACCTTCATCGAAGGCAGCGTTGACATCGAGAAGATTTCCGCATTCAGACAAGGCCACAATCTTCTTTCCTTTCACGAGATTGTAGATGAGTTCGAAATGCTCAAGTTGGTTGCTCATTGGGTCGACATACAGGTCTGCTCCGACCATATCGACAACATCATCCCCCGGATAGGCTGATTGCAATTTCGAGAGATCGGCGAGCTTACCTTCATCGGAGGTCTGCACGGTCCAGACCCATATGAGATTGTTGATTCCATATTCGTTGATAAGCTTGTCGCGAAGCCATGTCCAGAGTTCGCGGGTGACGCTTGGCCCGGAATTGCCCCACCAGAACCATGCTCCCCATGTATAGTCGCCGGCAGCCTCGTGGAACGGACGGAATATAGCCGGAATTCCAGCATCCTGCAGCAGTTTCAGATAGCCGGCTATTTTTTCTACGTCGGCCGTTGCCACTTCATTTTCCCAAGTGCCGTCAACGAGCACGTTGGAGGCCTTGAACTCAGTGTCCTTTGCATCAAATCCTGCATCGGGGTTGTTCTTGGATTTAGGCACGTTCCAATGCCAGGTGAATGCCGGAATGCTTCCGGCTTCCCATACTTTCTTGATGGGAGTGATGTCGCCATAATCAATCCAACTGGAGGGGGAAGACACAAGATGGATATAATCGAAGCCTACAATTGCGGGATAAGCTCCTGCCTGCTCGGCAATAAAATCACTGTAGGCAGTGCTCCACGCCACCTCTCCCATTGCTCCCGAGAACTGCTTCACGCCGTAGTTGTCTACGAAAAGCTGATAGAGAGCTTTTGCCTCAGCCGTGGCGTTGGCGTTGGTCAAAGCCGTGGCAAGCTGAGCCTTGTCAATAATGTTGATCTTGCCCGTGTTGAAATTGATTGTCAACTCCGGGGCGAAAGTCTTCGAACCAATACCCGCAACCGCATTGGCCGGGATATGAAACGTATATTTCTTTCCCCTTTCAAGATTGAAGTTGGCGATAAGCTTATTGGGCTCGCCCTCCAATACCCTGGGATTGTCCACTTCCTGCCCGTTGAGTGTGATTTTGGCGAGCGAGTTAATGGCGATATCATGGTCATATGCCACGATTATATCTATCACCTCAGGGCTCACTTCCTGACCATCGGCAATCGAAGCCGATTCCATTTTTATTTCAAAAGGGGCTGTCTCGCTCCAGTCAGGCTTATGGTCTTGGTCGCAAGCTATCAAGCCGGAGGCCATAAGCAGGGCCGAAAAGATGTATGCGTATTTATTCATTTTCATGTAGTTGGCTTTTGGGAGCGGAGACTTTTTCCCGGGTCAGTCTCGACCCATGAGGTCGGAGCCTCCGCTCTTTATTATTTTGGCTTCTGATATTAACTTGTCCTTACTCGATAGTCACTTTATTGAGGGTAAATGTGCTTCCGGAGATCACGAGTCCGCCGTTTGCCACGAGATCGTCGATTACGTTTGCAGTCAGTTCCACCTCAAGGGGATTTGACGGATTGTCGTATTGAGAGGGGATGGGATCGGGAAGATTGCCCCAACCGTCGCCGTGACGCAAGGAAACACACCACCATTCGCCGTCAGCCACGGTAGGAGTCATGTAAAGACGGAGCTTAGCGCCAGGTTTCACGGCCGACCAATCATAGCCTCCCCATGCGAGGTCCTGGTTTCCTCCCCAATTTTCATTTGTCCAGCTGCCTTCCCAGATGGTGGTCTCCAGCGAAAGTTCCCATTCCCCGGTCACCTTGCTGACGACACAATTTGCACCTTGGATAATCAGGGCTGTGTCGCTCCAGCCGTCGTTGGTATTCATTATACGGTCTCTGATATCAGCTGTCAGTTCCAATGCTATCGTCGTCTCGCCTTGCTGAGGCTCAAGAATGACGATTTGGCCCCAATTGGCATCGCTCAATTGAATCTGAGCTCCGGCCGAGGGCGTCACGTGGAACACGACCTTGCCACCGACGGGCACTCCTTCAAACTTATCCTTATTAATGCGGAACTTGTTTACACCCTCATCGCCGCTCCAGTCGAGATTAATCATCGGTCCGTCATAGAGCACGCGCTCCTGATGAGTGGCGGGAATGACTGCAATATTGTAGCTTATTTCTCCGTTGCTCGATACGAGTGTCACTACAGTGTTCTTGCCCGCTGAAGAGGGAATCTGCACAATAAGGTTGTCGCCATTGAGGATATACTGCACATCCTGGCCGTTGACCTTCACTCCGGTCAATTTGTCGGCGTTGGCGATGGTCAGAGCTATGGTGGTGCCGGCATTGATTTCGGCATCCTCGCCGGGAAGAACCGTAGCATAGGCGCAGACAGGGGCCGTCAGCGAGATAGATTCGCATTCCACCTGTTCGCCATTCGTCAAAGTCAGGAGCACGGTGTTTGAGCCATCGGATAGAGTGGCAGGAATCTCCACTTCAAAGCCATTGGCTGCGGGCGAGGAAACCTCCACCGTGACGGAGCCTCCGAACGTGATTGAAGCCACGTTCTGAAGATTCTTGCCGGCGACATTCACCTTCGAAGCGAGCGACGCGGGATTGGGATTGTAGGATACGTTCTCGGGCTTTACGGTTGAGACAGCCACCTCTACGCTGCCGCCGGATGCCGTATGAAGCACGGCGCTACCGCTCTGAGTGCCCTCCGGAACCGTGACCGTCACTTCCGTGGCTGTCTTTGAATCAGGAATCACGACATCTGCCACGTTGGGGAAGCTTACGCCCGTCACCAATTCCATGTTGACTCCTTTGAATTTCACGATGTCGCCTTTCCAGATACTGGAAGCCGGATCGGCAACAACTTCTTCAGGCAATGCCACTCCGATTGTAGCGACAGCCACTTTCACTCCCGAGGCGGGAATCATCACCACTGTGCCATTGCTGACGTTTTCCGGAAGAACGAATGAAAGCTTCGATTCTTCGACTACGAAATCCACAGCATCTCCGTTAGGCATTTCGACACTCTTCACGAGGTCGATATCCTTTACGGTCACGCTCACGGTTTCACCCGGTTTCATCCCCGTAAGATCCGCCACCTTCTCAACCGAGGGGAGCACTATCGTTATCTCCTCTTCTGAGTAAATCCAGTTTGGGAGAGGTTGGCCGCCGTCGCTGATTATGACCTGTCCGCTCTTTGCTTGCTCAGGCACAACAAAAGATATTTCCTGACGGTTGTGGGTCGCGAAGTCTTCTTCTGAAATCACAACATTCTCAGGAAGGATCACCTCTGAGATAAGATTAAGGTAGTCTCCTTTAAGAGTAAGGGTCTGTCCGGGTTTCACGAGGGATGGAGCCATTTCGTCGAGCGAGATTGGCTCAAGGAATGAAAGTTCGGTCAGCGATTCGATTTTCCCGCCGGAGTAGGTCAGCGTGACTTTGCCGGGTTCTGCATCCAGGGGGACGGTGATTCTTATCTCCTCGTTGGAGATGACTTTGATGTCGGTCACTTCGCCGGAACCTGGAATGGCAATAGACGTGATCTGGTTCATACCTGAGCCAAGGAAACGGAGTTCTCCGCCACGGGCAACAGGCCTCGGTCCCCAGACATTAAGGTTGACCCCACCTTTGTATTGCTGGGTGTCGTATTCCTCTTTCCCGCAGGAAGTCATGACCGTGGGAATCACGAGCGTGAATCCGAGTGCCAGCATTCCTGTGAGTTTTAATATCTTGTTCATATCTTTATGCTATGTTATTGTTTTTATGTCATTTCGGGCAGGTTCACCGGGGTCGGGCCCTTTTAAGGCTCT
This sequence comes from Muribaculaceae bacterium, assembly GCA_009775375.1. Taxonomy (GTDB): domain Bacteria; phylum Bacteroidota; class Bacteroidia; order Bacteroidales; family Muribaculaceae; genus Lepagella. The sequence continues at coordinate 19,178 of VSPO01000018.1, forward strand.
GTGACCCTGGATTTTCAACCTGAAATAAAACCCTGTTAATTCTTTACGACTCGGATATTGTCAATCTTAAGGAGTGGCGTGCAATCTACTCCGGTCACTCCGCCGTTCCAAAGGAAGAGCTGCAGGCTTGCAAAGTCTTCGGGGCTGCTTAGGAATGAATCTGCGCCCGATCCGTCGCCTTGATATACGAAATCCTTAATGGGGAAGGAAACCGTCACCCATTTTCCGTCCGTGTGATAAGCTTCGGCTGCAGTCCAGGGAGTCCACAAGCCGCGGGCCCATCCGCTTTGGAAATATGAATTGTTGCAACCGGCCACTGTGTTTCCGAAGATGTCTGTTCCGGCGTTGCCGAACGAGACCTTGTCGGTGCCTGCGAAAATCATCTGCATCGCGCAGGATTGCCATGCCTTGTCGGCGGGGATGCAAATCTCAAACTTCAGGCTCATGTTGTTGAAATCACTGAAGTCGGCGATGTCGCACAGGCGGTCGCCCACACGTGCCGGGTAGTCGGTCGGAGTGTTCCAGCTTCCTGCCCAATACTCGAATGAGAAGTTGTTGTCGTCCCAGGCGTCTTTTCCGGCAAGCAGAGTATTGCCGTCGCCCAGGGTGATATAGTTGCCTGAAATCGATGTCTCGTCGGATATGATGGGGCGGGCGTGCCAGCTCTGAGCCGTGCCGAGGCCTGTCAGCCCGTCGAAATCGAATAGCATTCCCGTAGTGTCCATATATTTGAACGGGCTAACTCCCTCACCGTAGATTGAGGTCACCACAATAGGTTCTTCTGATGCACCGGCAGGCACCTCTACGGTCAGACGGTTTTGGTCTATGCTCTTGATCGTGGCGGGGACATCGCCGAAGCTGACAGTCAGGGGCACGTTTGGATCGTCGGCAAAATATGCTCCGTCGAGAGTCACCACATCTCCGGCATGGGCATATTCGCAGCTCATCTTGTCGATACGGGGAGCCGGTACGGAAACCTCGAAGGGATATTGTGTCTCAATGCCGGTGGAGGTGATGAAACGCGCCATATTGGTGACCTCTCCCGGGATTACGTTGGGAATATCGACGATGATGGTGTTGCTTGTGACCATCGTCGGATTGAGTTTTGCTTTCTGGTCGTTGAACCACACTTGCTGCACGTCGCCGAGATTGTCGCCGACAAAGCAAAGATGAGCTCCGAGCGAGGCGCTTGCCACGAGGGAATCCGCCTCATTGATGTTGCAAGTGCGAGCATACTTGATGACAGGGGTAGCGCCCTTGTCCTGCTCGGCATAAGTCTCATTGCAGGAAACCATCATCCCGGCAGTGGCCATTCCGGCTATTGCCATGAATGTATATATGAGTTTATTTTTCATTTATTATGTCAGTTTTGGTGGTTGGGGTTATCAATTGCCTGTCTTGGTATCGCTGTCTTCCGGCTGACCGGCATAATAGTCAACGGCCGGACCGGAAAGCATCGGAGAAGAAGATGACACGGCAGCCGGAATCGGAGCCACGAATGCAGAACCGTTGATTATGATATTGTCATACTGTGCGCCGTCGGCTTTCGTATCCACAATCTTATATACATCGGCATTATTCTCATTGGAGGCATCGATATTGGGATATTTGGAATAATCGGGGACAAACATCGCAGCGCGGTTAATGCCCGTGCCATATCCGCTGTTGAGCAGCTCAAGGGCCGCCGGGTCGCCTTCGCGATAGCGGTAGCGCTGGGTGTCAAACCATGTCTGGCTCTCGAAGGCAAGCTCGCGGCGACGCTCCTTGAGGAGCTCCTCATATGTCACAGAATTTGCCTCGCTTACTCCGGCACGCTGACGCACCATGTTGTAGTATTTCATTGCGCTTGCGTCGGAAGTGGAGGAGGCCGTAGCCATCTTTGCTTCCACATAGGTCAGATAGACGTCTGCAAGGCGCATGAGATAGATGTTGTTGGCTGCATCCTGATTGATGCCGACGTTGCCGTCGCAGTCTGCCGCCTTTCCGATGATGTATTTCTTGATATGCGCGAGCATTTCATTGCGGTCTTCAAGCACGTCGCCACCTTCGCGGCTGACATATTGGTAGGTGTAGCCGCCGCCGGCACGGTTGAGCATGCTATAGTAATCGCCGTTGGTCATGTATGTCCACATGCGGCGTTTATCGTTGCGGTCATACATCTTCTGCAGGGAAATCGTTGGGCCCTTTCCTGCTCCCCAAGTCTGGTCGGCAATCACGGAAGAGCGGCTCCACGCCACGTTGCGGGCATTGCCGTAGCTATAACCGAGCACTCCGCATTGGATGGCGAGTATTGACTCCGGTCCGTTGTTGCTCTCCACATCGAAAAGAGTCTCGAAGGGGATGTCAGTAAGCGCCTGGGTGTTCTCTATAACGTCGAGAGCATCGGCGGCAGCCTTGGCATAGAGAGCTTCGCGGTCGTAGCCATAGTCTTTGTGCGCGGCCATCGTGACGGCGAGTTTAGCACGCAGGGCACGGGCCTTGCGCTTGTTGAGGCGATAGTTGTCTCCCGTATCTTCGGGAAGAAGCTCCACGGCGGCGTCGAGATCCTCCATTGCGAAGCGGTAGACGCTTGCCTGGGTGTTGCGAGGCACGTCAAGCTGCCCCGCTCCGATCATTGCGGAGTTGTTTTCGATTACGGGGACGTCGTGCCACACTTCTGCAAGCATATAGTGGCAATATCCTCTGAATGCCCGGGCCTCCCCTACTGCCTGGTCTTTGTCTGCCTGGGTGATTGTTCCGCCGCAGACGGGGAGAATATCGTGGATTATGCTGTTGGCGTCAAGGATTATGTTGTAGAGTCCCTTCCAGCCTTCATTGAGATAGGGATTGACGGAAGTATAAGTTCCGAAATACCATTGTCCCTCGTCTCCATAGGTATAGAACATGTCGCCGTTGATCATGTCCATCTTCCATTGGAAGTTCATGTGGAAGTTGCTCCATGCTTTGGAACTGTAGAGAGCCATTGTGGTCGACCTCAAAGCCTCGGGGGTGGTGTAGTAAGTCTCCAGAACCGGCTTGTCGATTGGATCGATGGTCAGGAAGTCGTTGCAGGAAACGAGGGAGCTTCCCAAAGCCAAGGCTATCGCTGATGTCTTGATTATATTTTTCATTTATTATTTTCAGTTTTGGATTGCGTTAGAATGTGAGATTAAGGCCCAGAGTGTAGGTGCGCGGTGTCGGATAACGTCCGCGGTCGATGTTCTGGAGAAGCGAGCTTTGGTTGAACGCACCGATTTCAGGATCATAGCCGCTATACTTTGTGAATGTATAGAGGTTCTGGATGTTGAAATAGATTCTTGCGTTCTGCAGGAAAGCTTTCTTCGCCCATTTCTCAGGGAGGTTGTAGCTCAAGGCCACGTTCTGGATTCGCAGATAGCTTGCGTCTTCGAGCCAGCGGTCGCTCATACGGTTGTTGCCGTTGGAGTCAAGGTTGGAGAAACGGGGGATGCCGTTGTGTCCGGGCGCGAGCTGAAGATTGGAGATGTCGTTGCCGCCGTTGGGGTCGATAAGCTGCTCCTGTGCTCGGTTGAGCACACTGACTGCCTGGTTGTCCCATATTGAGTTGAGACCTTCGGTGCGATAGCGTGCCCAGTTGAGGATGTCACCACCCACCTGGCCGGTCAGACCGATATTGAGCTCGAAATTCTTATATGAGAATGTGTTGGTGAATCCGAAAGTGAAATCTGGATTGGGGTCGCCAATCACCTTTTGGTCGGCGTCGCTGATAACGCCGTCGCCGTTCTGGTCCTTGAATTTAAGGTCGCCGATCCATGCTCCGGATGTCTTGTCGATTTTGTTGGCATAGGGGATTGTTCCTCCGGTCTGGGTGGCATGGCCAACGATGTCAGCTTCGTTCTGGAAAAGACCCTCTGTCTCGTAACCATAGAACACTCCCATAGGCTGTCCTACTGCAAACATCGTGACTGTCTGGAACTGCGAATACCAATCGACGTTGCCATATATTCTTTGGGAATCGTCGTTGAGCGCGACAATCTTGTTGCGGTTGTGGGAAAGGGTCAGCGCGGAGTTCCATGTGAAATCATTGGTGATCACCGGACGTGCGTTGATCTGCAGGTCAATACCGATATTGCGTGTTTTGCCGATGTTGGCCCACGGCGTGTTGATTTCTCCCCAGGAATTGGAGCCGATGTGAGAGGGGACGAAGGTCTGCATGAGCAGATCCTGAGTCTGTTTGTGGTATGCGTCAATAGTCACTTCGAGTCGGCTGTTGAAGGCAGCGAAATCAAGACCTACGTTCCATTGCTCGGAAGCCTCCCATTTCAGGTTGGGATTGGAGAGGTTGGAAGGGATGTAGGCTGTTCCCATTGGGGTGACAATCGTCTGCAGGGCAGATCCGTAAAGATATGTGCCGATATTGGAGTTTCCGACCTTTCCATATCCGAGACGGAGCTTGAGGTTGCTGAGCCAGTTGACGTCCTGGAGCCATTTCTCCTGATTGATGCGCCATGCCAGAGCGACGGAGGGGAATGTGCCCCATTTGTTGTTGGCGCCGAACTTGCTTGAGCCGTCGCGGCGGACAGTGGCAGTCAGCAGGTAGCGGCTGTCGAAGGAGTAGTTGAGACGTCCGAAGAATGATGCCGATGAATTGGCGTCGGCCCATCCTTGATTCTTGACAAAGTCGCCATCCTCTCCCATTATGTGGATATTGTCGCTGCTGAAGTTGTTCTTCACGATCATCGTGCCGTTCCAGCTTCCTTTAGAAACCTCGAAACCAACCATGGCCGTCACGTCGTGCTTGTCAGCAAAACGCTGGTTGTAGGTGATATAGTCTTTCTGCATCCAAAACCAGTTGTGGTCTTCGCGATGCATCATCTGGTTGATGTCGTTGGCGACGAGTCCGAATTTATATCTGGGGATGAATGATTTGTTCTGGTTTTGGGAGGCGTCGAATGCGTATTCAGCGCGGAACGTGAAATGCTTAAGGAAGTCGGCGCTTACGTAGAAGTTGCCGTTCACTTTCTGGCGGAGCAGAGTGTTGTTGGTCATGAGTGCGAGAGCCACGGGGTTCCATGTGGAAGCGCCGTTGACGGTGTTGGGTCCTGCCCAGTTGCCTTCGAAGTCGCGCACGGGAACGTGAGGCTGCATCGTCATAGCCTGCATGATTACGCCGTCGGAGCCGTCGTTGCGGGTGATGGTCTCGTCGGTGCGTGTATATGCGAGCGTACCTCCGATTTTGAGCCAGTCGGTCAGATTGTTGTCGAGGTTGAAGCGAGAGTTGAAACGCGTGAAGTCCGACCCGATTATCGTACCGTCTTGTTTCATCCAGCCGGCGCTCATGGCGTAGACAGTCTTGTCATTGCCGCCGTTGACACTGACCTGATGGTTTTGCATGAAAGCAGTGCGGAAGATTTCGTCCTGCCAGTCCGTACCGCGTCCGAGGAGGGAAATGTCGCTGAAAGTCTCGTCGAAGTTTCCTTCGCTGAGCACTCCCTCTGCAAGGAGCTGCTGCTGATAAAGGGCATATTCGCGCAGGTCCATCATGTCGAGACGCTTGTTGACCTGTTGCCATGCCACGTAGCCGTCATAAGTGACATTTGTATGTCCTGCAGATCCGCGACGGGTGGTCACAAGCACTACGCCGTTGGCACCGGCGGCGCCGTAGATTGCGCAGGCCGACGCGTCTTTAAGCACGTCGATGCTGACGATGTCGGAGGGGGCGATGGCCGCAAGGGGGTTGACGGTGGTCTGACCATTGGAGCCTCCCATCCAGTCGAAACCCTGCACGGAGTTTGTGCCGCTCATTGGGACGCCGTCGATGACGTAGAGAGGCTCATTGGAAGAATTAAGGGAGCTTGCGCCACGGATTCTGACGGAAGTCGCGCCGCCCGGAGCTCCGGAGTTTTGAGTCACCTGCACTCCAGCCACCTTGCCTTGCAGCATCTGGTCGGCGTTCGTCACTATGGTCTGTTTCATCTGTTTCTCTGAAATTGAGGCAACAGAGCCTGTGACATCGGATTTTCTTTGTGTACCATACCCCACTACCACAAGCTCGTTAAGAGTCTCTGAGTTTTCCTTTAAGGTGATGGTGATGTCGGTTTTCCCGTTTAGCGGGGTTTCAAGGGTCTCCATTCCCACATAGGATGCCGTCAACGTTGCCTTAGCCGATTTCACTTTGAGTGTGAAGCGGCCGTCAATGTCGGTTGCTGTACCATTGGTGGGGTTGCCCTTCTCCTGGACCGTGGCTCCGATGAGGGGTTCTCCCGTCTCATCCTGAACCAGACCGGTGACAGTGGTCTGTGCGGCTGCCGCGAACATGAAGCTCATCAGCATCAACGTCAACAGACTCCTGAGGTCGAAAATTTTAAGTTTCATACTTTTTTGTTTGAGGTATAGATAAATATTATTGTTTCTGTCTTCATTATTCCTGTTTTGCCTCTTACTCATATAAGATTGTCGGAAGCTGCCGTCCGGTTTACTTGGGCGGTTTTGGATTCGTGCATTAGAAGCATCTGTCGGTTTACACTCTAAGCACGATCCAAAACCAACCTCAAGGCTGCGACCTTCCGGAACCATTATTAGGGAACGGATTTTTGATATGCAGCTCCGGATTCCAGGTCTTTGAGTTAACGGGCCTCTGACCGGTTCCTCGTGGTTGAGTCAGATTTTATTGTTGCAAAATTACTATCAAAACTACGTATACACTAATACTATTTTGTCTCCATTTTGTCCTGATTCTCCAAAGCCGGAATTGACACTCCTACAAGGATATGTTGTGCAACATCTTTTCCGGCTTTTGCCCACTCCGACCCGGCAACGACTCTGAGCGGGATCTCAAGACATGGTTATTTCCCGGTATGCTTCCTTATTATAGAAAGCGTGGTGGAGTCGGCAGCGAATACGGAATTAAGGCCTTGGTCCTCCTGTGCAGGGTCGCCGGTGTATTCATCTCCGGGCTGCCAGCTGCGGTGGGAGGGATTGGCAATGCCGCCCCAACCCCAGAAATTGATTCCGGCCACTTTTCCCTCGCCGTTTCCGACCATCTCCATGACATAGTCGTAGTATTCGTCACGGGCAGCCACCGGGCTTCCCTTAGCAATCTCCATTCCGTCTCGCGGAAATCCGAATTCCTCTATGACGATAGGTTTCTTTTCCGAGGCAATCGCGGCAAGGTGGGCATCGACATATTCTCTTGTGTGACGCTTTGCCGACGGAAGGCTATCCTTGAGAGTTTCCTTGCCGACCCAGCCCCAGTTGTAGGGCCACATATGGATGTTGGCATAATCCACCTCCGGATATGAATGAATCCTTTTCCAAAGCTCGATGTCCTGCTCGCAACCGTGGCGTCCTTCGCTGCCCGTGCTAACCAGATGGTTGGGGTCAACTTTCTTGATTGCCTTTGCCGTCACTTCGATCCATTGTGCGAACTGCTCCTTTCCATCCTCGCAGAAAGCACGTGGCTCGTTGGCTATCTGCCACGACATGATAGCGGGCGATTCGGAGTAGGGTTTGCCGGTGTAGCGATTGGTGCGGCCCACGATATTTTCAGCATGCTTGATTGCCATCTGCTTTGCCTTCTCGGATTTGGGAAATTTGCTGACGAATCTCATATAGTCCTCATATCCGTCTTTCAAGGGAAGCGGACATTCCCCCTCTCCGGCCCATTCAAGGTATTGGCCGTAGCCCCCGCTCCATTCCCAGGCATTGTTGAGATAGACCACGGCTTTCATGTCGCGCTTCTCCATCTCAGAGATGAGGAAGTCAAGTCCGGCGAGAATCGTGTCGTTGTAGACTCCGGGGGCAGTCTGGAGCGTAGGCTCTATATGGGAGGGGAGCGACACGTTGCCGTCTCCGCCGGCAAGAATCCTCAGATTGTCAAGGCCGAGGGCATGAAGACTGTCGAGCTCTGCCACGAGACGCTTGCGGTCGCCGCCACGCCCTTCGCTACCGAGTATCGCGCCATACCAGAAGTTGGTGCCTATAAACGTGTAGACTGAGTCATTGAGATAAAACTTGCCATCCTTGACAGTGACAAAGCCTTCGGGAGTCGCTTCGGCATTGTTTTCAGCCTTCCCTCCGCATGAAGGAAGAGCGGCCATCACGGCACAGGCCATAAGAGAGCCTGCGGCAATTCGTCGTAACGAGCGGGGTAATTGTTTCATTTAGGATTTCGGTTTGGTGTTTGTTTTGTTTAGGGTCGCGAGGCTGTCGCGGAATTGAGCCTTCAAATAATCTTCTTTACCTTATGATCCTCTACCCGGGCTTAGATTTAATTAGGGTCACTTTTTAATTTCACCTAAATGGATAGGACTTAGTGTAATTTCTACCTTAAGAATTGGGTTACCTGATATTTATTTCCTAACTAACAAATCAATTCTCAACTGTCTTCTTCAATCTGCTTATCTCTTACGATGCGAAATTAGTGAGCATTTTTCTTCTCTCCAAACAATCACAATGACAAGTCAAGCATTTGACAAAATAATATCATTTGCCCATAATCTTTGATTATTTTAAGCAAACTTATAACTGCAAATTCCACTCCGATATTGCATCCATCCCCTCATTATTATACTATATTCACCAATAAGTCTTCTTCTTAACGGCACTTAACATATAGACACACTTCAACGTGGCAAACCAAGAAAACTTTACTTAAAATTTCGGGGCCGTTGAGTGTTGAAAAAAAAAAGCCCACCACCATGACAGACAATAAGGAATCCATGACTATATTGTCTTGATCAGGAAGTAGGAGGCGAAGTGTTTTGAAAAACTAAAGTGTTCCGATTTGAAAAATTTTGTTCGCATTTGGTTGAAGCCATTATTTTTAGTTGGTAGTCGGTGGGTTTTGGTCGGTGTTCTTGTCGGTGGGGGACACGGCCCTTGGCCGTGTCACAGCAATGCCATCCGGCGGTAAGTGACGGGGAATGACGGGGAATGACGGGGAATGCAAAGATAGTAATGGGATGGGGATGATTATTGTTATTTTGGGGAATCATAGTTCCCTAAAATTTCGGGGCATTCTTGTTTCAGGCAAATGTATAGTTCTTGCGGCGCCGGCGTAGTGTCTTAATCTTAAAAAAGAGATTCCCGACAGGATGCCATAGCAGGAACCATGGTAATGACCACCATAGGCAGACCGAACCAAGCTTGCGGGCCGTACGACGATATATCATGACTTCCGCAAGCCAATTGAGCATGACTATGCCAAGAGCGACGAGTGCGGGGACAATCGCATACCAAACATTGGTTTCCGGTCGCCATCCAAGTATTGCATCAAGCCCTCCTGACAAGTTCAAACCGGAAAGCAGCAGAAAACCGACCACGGCGGCAGCCAATGCCGACAATGCCATCACCCATTGCATCAACGAACCAAGCCCGGCACGCAGAAACGGCCAACATGGAAGCATCCACGACGTGAACTGGTGGCGCTCCCTCTGCTCCGACAAGATACGGTTGGCAGATTCTCCCCATTCCGTGACGAGTATCGAGTCTGCCGATATCGAGGTAGTGGTGTTCCGTCGATTCATTATCTCCGTAAGAAAAATATCATCATCGCCACCGACGAGATGCATTGTCTTGGAGTAGCCCTTGCAGTCGAAAAACAGCTTGCGGCGGAAAGCGAGATTGTTGCCGTCTCCCCGGAAAGGACGACGATTATAGGCCGCCCCAATCCATTGGCATGCCGACAACGTGGCATTCATCTGCCGATACCATTTGCCGGCACCCTGCAAGGAGTCGAAATCAAAATGGCTGTAACCCAACACCACATCAATCCCCTCCCCTTCCACAAACGGACGCATCATCGACGTCAGCCACCTTCGGGAAGGAATGCGACAATTCGAGGTGGTGGTCAGCACCACTTCTCCCGACGCGGCCTTAATCCCAACCGTGAAGGCAAGCTTCCTGCGGCTCAAGCTGCGCGATTCCTCAGGAATAAATGTCACGTAGAGTCTTTCGGGATATATCGCCTTAAGCTTTTTAGCGAGGGAAGCCGTGGTCTCAGCTCCACCTTCATTGACGATTATCACTTCATAATCCGGATAGTCTTGGTTCATGGCCGCCTCAAGATATGAAAATATCTCATCCTCCTCCGTGAACGAATAGACCACGACGGACACTTTCGGGCAGTCGCCACCTCGCCCCTCAGCAGAGAGAATCGACATTTCGGCCTCCCCTTCAGAATTGGCGAGAGAATCCCGCTTTACGGCATTTCCGGCATCCCAGACCGGCTTGAATCTTACCAAGACGGCTATCAACGCTGCGAATATGGATATTGCAAAAAGTAATGGTATCATTTCAACTCTTATGGTGATAAATTAATTTCAAGGAATCTAAATAGTTTAAACGGGAAAGGCTCAGGAATTCGGAACGTCGGCGGTCCTGACAATCTTTTTCAACTGCCATGCGAGCATACATGCAGTGACAATCGTCGCGATGATATCGCATATGGGATAACAACTCCAGACGCCGTCAAGCCCGAAATAGCGGGGAAGAATGAGCAACATCGGAATCATGAATATAATCTGGCGCGTCAGCGACAGGAACACCGCCTTGCCCGCCATCCCAAGGCTTTGGAAAAAGTTTGTCCCGACAATCTGGAACCCCACCATCCAGAATCCGATGGTCGTGATGCGCAAGCAATTGATTGCACATTGTATCTGTGCCTCATCCTGCATGAACATCGAAGCTATGGCCCGCGGATTCAGCGCGCCGAGCAGGCTTCCTGTCGTGGTGACGACAAGAGCGGCCCCCGCCGCCAGCCACAACGTGCGCATCAATCGGTCGAAACGGCGCGAACCATAGTTGTATCCCAAGATTGGCTGCATCCCTTGGCAGATGCCGATCACTATCATAACAAAGATAGTCACGAATCGGTTGAACACCACGACAGCAGCAATGGCATTGTCGCCCCCGTAATGGAGAAGGGAGTTGTTGACTATCGCATTGATGGAAGAGCCGGCCACGTTGATGAGAAAAGGGGCCATGCCGATGTAAAGAATCGATTTGATTACGGGCAAATTAAACTTGAAAGTCCCCCTGACGAAGTGAAGCTCGCTCTTTTTCTGAAAAAAATGCGACATGACGAAGAAAGCCGTCACGAGCATGGAAATATCCGTGGCGATAGCCGCGCCTTTGATGCCCCAGCCGAACCCGAAAAGGAAAAGCGGAGCGAGAATCATATTAAGACCGGCTCCGATAAGGTTGGTATACATCGCCTTTCCGGGATACCCCGTGGCGCGCATGACGTTGTTGTAGGAAAATGTCAGATTCATCAAGACCATCCCGGGAAGCACCCACAACAGAAACTCCCTGGCATAAGGGAGAGAATTCGGGGAGGCTCCGAAGAGACGGAGAATCGGATCAAGGAAGATGGCGAAGAGCGTGATATATGCTATCCCGATCAAGACGGTCAGCTGCACGGAGTTGCCAAGGATTATCTCCGCCATCCGCTTGTCGTTCTGCCCCATGACGATGCTGACCCTCGTGGCCGAGCCTGCTCCGATCAGCATTCCGAGCGCCGTGGCGAGATTCATGACCGGGAAAGTCACCGCTATGCCGCTCACGACGTTGGGGTCGTCGATGGCATGACCGATCACGATAGAGTCGATGATATTATAGATCGACATGACGACAGTGCCTATCACTGCCGGAATGCTGTATTTGAAAAGCAATCGCCCGATACTTGCGTGTCCGAGTTCCCTTAGCCTGTCTGTATTCTCTATCGTCTGTGTGTTCATATCGGGATTTTGATTATGACGCTGCGGCCTGATGATGTCCGCGACATTGCAAAATTAGTAAAAAAAGTCGGGAATGCCAATCTTGAAACGAAGATGTTATAGAGCCTTCATTGGTTAGAATGTCTTTTTTGTTGTTTTGTTTAATCTTTTACCCCGCTATCATGGTTTATACTTTGAGCTACATTTATTAATTTTGCATCCCTAAAAGGGCCAGCCTTATGATTCCACCATAATGCAAGCCCTCTTCAACCCAATATTTAGATATGAATCGCTTCCATATTGCCGCTATCAGTTTTATCCTGTCGCTGCTCTGCCATTTTAATGCAGACGCACAGATAATTAGCGAAGGCCCGACAAAAATTCTTGCGGACTCTATCAAGCATGAGATGGAGTTCGGTCCTTATTTCGGTCTTTATAAAGACAACTATTTCTGCGTCGGCACCGAGCCTTTCAAGAAACCGACATCGACGAACTCAAACGTAAAATTTCAAATCTCGCTGGCAATAAGGCTGACCGACAGGACATTGCCATTAGGGACATATCTTTTCCTCACATATACTCAAAAGACTTTCTGGAACGTATTCCAAAACTCAATGCCCATGCGCGACATGAATTTCAACCCGGGCATAGGCCTTGCCAAACCTTTTTTCAGCAAAGACCGCTACGTCGGGAAGGTGACCCTTATGCTCGAACATGAAAGCAACGGCCGCGACGGTCTCGACTCCAGAAGCTGGAACAAAATCTCGCTCGGCGGATCCACCATTATCAACGAATGGCTGATGGTGCATGCGAAATTCTGGATTCCTATCATCGACGGACAAAACAACAAGGACATCCTCAGCTACAGCGGTATATATCAGAGCGGCGTCGTAATCTCCACCCCCGACAAGGAATTCACGTGGGGGGCGACGCTCGTGAAACGCAAAGGATTCAATCTCAACTACAACACTATCCTGGAAATGAGCTGGCGCGTGTCGGACAAAGCGAATATCAATCTCTACGCACAATACTACAACGGATATGGCGAGGGACTGCTCGACTACAAGCAATTTCATTCGCGATTGATGGTGGGAATCGTGTTCAAACCAAAATTTTTCTCTGAATATTAATTGGCAATATGGCTATAGATTTCACACCTCTCTTTCGCACCGGATTCGTAAGACGGGCAAAGCTGACCGACAATTGGCAGACAGATTCGGCGACTATTCAACGTCGCGTGCTTGCCGGGCTTCTAAAAAAAGGGGCGGCCACTGAATATGGCAAAAAACATGGCTTCTCCGACATTCTCAATGCCCGCGATCCGGAAGAGGCCTTCGCAAGGATGGTCCCGACCGTGGAGTTTGAAGATATTCGCGAATCGGTCTTAAGGATGATTCGCGGGGAGAAAGACGTGCTTTGGACGGGCCGTTGTCGCGATTACGCACAGTCGTCGGGCACGTCGGGAGGAAAGTCGAAATTCATTCCCGTGACCGCCGACAGCCTTCGCCATAACCATTATGCCGGCGGGGCCGACTCCGTGGCCTTCTATCTGCGGCTCGTGCCGGAAAGCCGGATTTTTTCGGGCAAGGGGTTCATTTTGGGAGGGTCGTTTTCCAACACGCTCGGGTTTGACCATCCCGGCGTCAACGTCGGCGACCTCAGCGCGACCTTAATCAACAAAATCAACCCCTTGGCCAACCTCGTAAGGATTCCCGACAAGAAGACCGCCTTGATGACCGACTGGATGGAAAAATTGCCCCGGCTCGTGGAGAAGGCGGCATTCGCCAACGTGACCAACATATCCGGCGTGCCTTCATGGTTTCTGACCGTAATCAAAAGGATCTGCGAATTTCGCAGCGTCGAAAAGATTTCGGATGTCTGGCCAAACCTGGAAGTATTTTTCCATGGCGGAATCTCCTTTGAGCCTTATAGGGAGGAATACCGCAGGCTTACCGACCCCTCCAAAATGCACTTCCTTGAGACCTACAATGCCTCGGAGGGATTCTTCGCAGTGCAGAATGATTTAGACGACCATTCAATGTTGCTTCTTGCCGACAGAGGCATCTTCTACGAGTTCATCCCTATGGACGGCTCCGACCCCACCCCAGTGCCCCTCCGCGACGTCAAGCCGGGGAAAGTGTATGAACTTGTCATAACATCATGCAACGGGCTCTGGAGATACCGCCTGGGTGACACCGTGACCGTGACGCAGACCAACCCCGTGAAAATCCGTATAGCAGGACGAACGAAAAGCTTCATCAACGCTTTCGGAGAGGAGCTTATGGAAAACAATGCGGAGACTGCCCTTGCCGAAGCCTGCAAGGAGACGGGAGGCATGATCCGCAACTATACGGCCGCTCCCCTCTTCGCCTCCGGAGAAAGGAAAGGACACCATCAATGGCTTATAGAATGGGACGCGCCGCCGAAAGACCTCGACAACTTCGCCGAAATCCTCGACCGAAAACTGAGAACGGTCAATTCAGACTACGACGCGAAAAGGTCGCACTCAATCTTTCTTGACCGTCTGGAGGTTATCACCGCGCAGAGCGGTCTTTTCGACAAATGGCTCAAGACCGTAGGCAACCTTAAGCTCGGAGGGCAACGGAAAGTGCCCCGACTGAGCAACGACCGACATATCATCGACGCGCTTCTTGCCCTCAATGGCTGACCGACTCCCCAATATACAAAAAAGCACTACATCCGCCACTATGATATTCTGAAGAATAATGCAAGGCCCGGTCCGTCGGATTCAATCCGACAACCGGGACTTGGCTCATAAAACAAAAAACTTTGCGAAATATCTATCCATGTCCCCCTATTTCATATCGGGGAGGCATTCTATTACTTTGCCTGAAGGCGAAGCACTCTCGAAGCATAGTCGTTGCGCTTGTTGTAGTCAACGTTATGGTCGAGTGGCATCTCAAGACCATTCTCCATCAAGAATTTACCCGTAAAGGCTTTTCCTTCGTAGGGAAGCGGCTCATTGTCGATGCGGTTGAGCTCCGTGACGACGTAGCTCTTTTCGGGATCAAGACCTGCCATGGCTATGCGGGGAAGCTGCTGGCCATGGAATGTCTCTGTCTTCCACCAATAGAACACGGCCTCATCCTTGTCGGGGGCGACCATCATCAAAGAAGCCGCGCCCTTCTTGTCGAATGGGGAAAGAAGACGATACATGTCGCCCTGCTGCACCACCGGACAAATCTCCTTATATTCGGCGATAGCCTTCTTGCATTGGGCCACCTCTTCGGGAGTCATGTTCTTTGGCTGTATCTCCATACCGAGTCTGCCGCTCATGGCCACGTCGATACGGTATTTCAGAGAGGTATTGCGGAAGGTCTGATGGTTGGGAACGGCGCTGATATGGCTTCCCATCACGACCGGCGGGAAGAAATAGCTCGTGCCCCATTGCATGTAGACGCGCTGGAGGGCATCCGTGTTGTCGCTTACCCAGAATTCATCAAACCAAGGGAGGAACCCGTAGTTGGCCCTGCCTCCGCCTGAGGCACACGCCTGAATAGTCACGTCGGGATACTTGGCACGGATACGGTCCATGACGTTTGCAAACCCCTTGTGGTAGTCAACGTAGAGATGGCTCTGGTTGTCTTTCGTAAGATATTGCGACCCGTGGTTCATTATCGGGGCATTGGCGTCCCATTTGATATAGTCGATGCGTGGATACTTGCCCAAAAGGGTGTCTACCATATTAAACATGATATCTTGCACCTTGGGATTGGCAAGGTCGAGCACGACCTGCGTGCCTCCGCGCCCTTGCATAAGCTCGCGTCCGGGAGCCTTGATGACCAGTTCGGGATGCTTTTCATAAAACTCGGATTTGGTGTTGCTCATTTCCGGCTCAATCCAGATTCCGAATTTAATGCCGTTCTTGTCGGCCTCGTCAAGAAGACCGTTGATGCCTTTTGGAAGCTTTTTGGTGTCAACCACCCAATCGCCGAGAGAAGTGGAGTCGTTGTTGCGAGGATATTTGTCGCCAAACCATCCGTCGTCCATGACGAAAAGCTCGCCTCCCATTCCGGCAATATCCTTCATCATATTGGCCATTCCCCCTTCATTGATGTCGAAATACACGCCTTCCCAGCTGTTGAGCAAAATCTTGCGCAATTCCTTCCCGTTGTGGATCACGTGTTCACGGCCCCATTTATGGAAATTACGGCTTGCCCCGCTAAGGCCATCGTCGGAATATGTCAGCGCAAGCACGGGGGTCGTGAAAGTCTCCCCTTTCTTAAGATGATAGGCGGAGTTTTCCTCATTGATGCCGGCGAAGAGCTGATGGTAGTCGCTCTCATCTGTATCGATACGGAGCTTGTAGTTGCCGGTATATGCCAGGGCGGCTCCGATCACGCGGCCCTCATTCTCGCGGGGCTTTCCGTCGAGCGAAATCATCACCTCGCCGTGGGCCGTGTGTGAATTTCTTCCGCCGTCCTTATTCTTTATGACCTTCATTCCGTGGGTCAGCGGCTCGGTCTCTACGTTTGCCTCGTTTGCCCAGGAGCCGTAGAGCGACGACAGCCATGCATCGTTGCGACGGATCGGAAGATAACCGGAATTATACTGGTTGAGGGTTACAGTGCCTTTTTCCCCATTGATGGTCTCGGTCCAGGCTTCTATGACGTCGGCATCGGGGTATGTCTTGTAGTTGAGTTTGACTGTCAAGGGATGCACCTTGTCGCGCATGGTGACGGTCGTGATGTTGGCTCCATCTTTCTGCGTCGTCGAGACGTCTTCCATAGCCATGTCGAGAATCATGTCGCCATTTTCGTGGACAACGGCCATCGCCGACTCATGCTCCGGGAAATTCCCATAGAAAGGGAATGCCGACATTTTCTTCATTCCGGCATTGTCAAGAGCCTCAATTTCCGAAGGATTGAGGGCTGCGCCATAATATAGGAAATTCAACGCCCCTCCTTTTTCGCCGTCGAGCACGAGGGAAGTTGATGGGGTTGACACATGGATCTTTTCCGCATATGCGTTGCCACAAGCCATCGACAAAGCGCAAAACGCCAATGACGCGCGGAAAGCTGCAGTGCAGGAGATTTTCAGGGATGATGTATTCATTAAAATGAAGTTGTCTAAACTAATTTGATTTGTGAAATTTTTTAAGGAAAATAACGATAAAGGCAAGGAAGTTCCAACCT
>VSPO01000180.1 GCA_009775375.1 Muribaculaceae bacterium
GTAAACGACTGAAAGATATTAAAATCAACATATGTTAAAATATATTTCGTTTTGTTAAGACATAGAACTTTTCTCCGTTCTCCTTTGTTATTCTGGGGTTGACGCAACGAAAAAAATAGCCCGCCGACATGAAAATCTTCATGTCGGCGGGCTATTTTTCCTGCTTTCAACAATATTTTCCTAAAAACAGAGTCTCTCGGATATATTCGAATAGGAGCTTCAGAGTAACAAATGAACTTTATTAACGCGGATTTGTTAAATTTATAAAATCTCTAATCTCCATTTTTTTGGTTCATTTTACAGAGAGGGGGCTGAATTAATTAATTCAGCCCCCTCTCTGTAGTTCCTGATCCTATAATAGTACATTATTTAAAACGAGAACGAAGCATTCACGCCAACACCGTCGGCCATAGCCGTGGGAGAGATGGAAAGTTCATGTCTCGTGGCAAAAGGACGCGTATATATAATAGCACTACCGGCACCAATCGCGGCACCAACCACGACATCCCACCAATGATGTTTTTTCGCGAAAACCCTGCCCCACCCCACATAAGTGGCCACCACATATGCGGGAACTCCGAGTTTCCACCCAAATCTACGCTGAAGGAACATGGCATTGGCAAAAGCTACTGAAGTATGCCCACTGGGGAAGGAATGAAAATTGCTTTTGTCGGGACGCTCCTCTTTTATAGCATATTTAAGTATGAGAGAGGCACCGACGGTGGTGGCAGCTGTCAACGCACCTTGTTTCAAGCCCACCCAATCCTTCTCAATGATAAGTCCGGCCAAAGTTGCGACAGGCAAAGCAATAACCGCCACATCCGTAGAGACGCCTATCCCCTTCTGAGAGGGAGTCCTTTGAAATTGCGGCTGTTCTGACCTCACCGGGACCGGAGACAGAATGCCAACAAATACAACTAAAAAAACTACAAAGACCTTCAACGCATCCATAATTATAAAAACAGAGAGACAATATAAGGAATGAAAACAATCCCCCCAACGATCACTGCTGACAGCGACAAAAGAGCCACAGCCAAGGCCCCATAGTCCTTTGCCCGACCTATGAGGGGATCGGGATTAGAGGTCAGACGATCGGCAACAGCCTCGACAGCACTGTTGAGAGCCTCCGCAGCGATAACCATTCCAATGCAAATCACAACGGCCGCCCACTCCAAGGCAGATATCTGAAACATGATGCCGGCCAATATGACAGCCATTGCCACCGCGAGATGAATGCGGGCGTTATGCTCATATACAATCAAGGACTTCAGCCCCTGCCAAGCATAAAGGAACGCCCTGCCCCTTTTCCTCCATGAAAATTTCTCCTTGTCGGTCATGATTCAATGCAGGAGATCCCAATAAAAATATTAGAAAGCGTAACCAAACCCTACATTCAGATAAATGGGATATAAATCGAAGCTTACAGTCTTGAATGAGGATTTGAATATATCATTGCAACCCCAGGCCAGATTTACATTTACTATCAAGCGTTTGTATGCAGCCCAAGATATTCCTCCCTGTATTCCCCATTGAAAATCCCGCAAATCATCTCCGAAATCATACGTAGCCTTAGAATCGCCATCGAAGACAATCTTATCGCCTGTGGGATCACCCTCCCTAAGGTAACCTTCCGATACATATCCATTGAAATCATTGCTGAAAGCGTATGCCATGTAGGGTCCTAAATTGACTTTTAGTCGGGGATTAATCTGATATACCGCCGTTATGGGCACAACAAGCTGCTGGGAATTATATTTCGTGCTAACCTTTCCGGTCCACCTGCCGGACAGAGTTTTACCGTCTTGAATGATAGCCATGCCATAATTTTTAACCTCGGCCTTAGTTTCCATGCCTTTGCTTTCAAATCGCAATCCCAAAGAGACACCCCATTTTTTCTTAGGTTCAAACCATTTGGTGACGGTTGCTCCAATCTGAAGATTAAGCTTCGGATTATAATGCGAGATGTGTCGAATCTCTGCAGGGAGCGGAATCGGAGCCGCTCCTCCAATATTCGTACCTGCATTTAACTCGTATTCAATTCCAGACCATATTCTGCGGCTCTGGCTGTCGCCCTCTTTGGCATAACAATTCAGGAACGGAAGATAGGCAAACATGACCAATCCCACAAATTTTACAGCTGTCATATTCATATTCTTATCATTTATCTTGACACACAATTGATATTCCATCGATCATAAGAGTACTACCTATGGCACCCGAGAAATAATCTCCATCCTTACTTGAAGTAAACAAGACAGTCAGACTATATTTGCCATTTCTAAGCTTTTCAGGGTCGACAGTCTTCCCTTCCCTGAAAACGAATGGAATTGAAAATGCCGTCCAATCTTCCTTAGCAGTCTTATCATCAATGATAGCTGTAGCCACAATATTGGGATTATCCAGGGACAAAACATTGGTACCATCGAGCCATTCGCTACCCTTCACCGATTCAAAAAAGACGGCATACAAATTAAACTCATCCACTTTATCAGGTTGAGGAATAAGTTCTCCATTTTCCGATGCGGCACAATACTCAGCCCCCGGAGTATACTTATAAAACCCATTTAGAGAGACAGGAATCTTATTAAAAGGGGCGCCCATCTGAGTAGACTCAAGAGGATTCTTCAGTGCGTTAGTCATATCGAACTTTCCAATATACAGATTCCCGGCAGCCAATGGTTTGCCAACTCGTTGACCAAAATCACCAGTGCCTTTGGTCACCAAAACCGCGCATTTACCAAACTTTCCAGCATCTCCCTGATATGTGGGGAAAGATGAAGGGACAGAAGCTTGTAGCGTCAACGCATATGCCGGATTTGCACTTGCCCAAGACCAATCTTCCTTGCCATTCGTACCAACCTCAAAAAAGACA
The DNA here is from genome assembly GCA_009775375.1 of Muribaculaceae bacterium. GTDB lineage: Bacteria > Bacteroidota > Bacteroidia > Bacteroidales > Muribaculaceae > Lepagella. Next base: position 2,873 of record VSPO01000180.1, read on the forward strand.
TCATAACTACATGCCCCGCCAAGAGCGCTCACAATTCTAACGTTTTCGAATTCATAGTAAAGATTGACCGAATTATTGCGTCGGACTTCCACAGTGTATGTTTTTTTCCATTCCCCATCCTGAGAAGTGACGACGTACTGCTGCGGAAGAATAAAATTCCTTGGAGTGCCACTTTCAGGGGATATGGTAGCCCCAGGAGTAAGAGTGAATTCCGGAGCAAGATTTGAAACTGACACATCATTTTTGACAATCAAGATAACTTTGTCGTTAAAAATCTGAGGTTCACGATTCAGCTTGTCGCCAGACAACGTGACGGACACTATATCACACTCAGCATTAAGGGGCTCTTTCTTAATGCATGACTGGACAAGGATAGACAGGGCAAAAAAGAAAGCCACTTGACATTTCTTTGTCAAATTTAAAGATAGCATATTTATTAATATTATGTTTGTCAATATTTTGTCAGCAATTAAATCTTAGAGAGTGTTTGAATTTAAATAGTTTTTAATGTTCGACATGATTAAGCAACAGTCTGAGCGTGGCAAAATCAA
>VSPO01000181.1 GCA_009775375.1 Muribaculaceae bacterium
TTTATGACTAAAGCAGAAATAGCGAGTGAAATCGCAAAGACAACCGGCATCGACAAGGCTGCGGTTGTTACCGTTATTGAACAGTTTATGACCGTTGTAAAGGACAGCCTCGCACACGGCGAAAATGTATATCTCCGTGGCTTCGGAAGCTTTGTTGTGAAGCAAAGAGCCGAGAAGACAGCCCGTAACATCAGCAAGAACACCACACTCGTTATTCCGGCTCACAATATCCCGGCATTCAAACCCGCAAACGTATTCAAGAACGAGGTTTCAGGACTGAAATAATTTATGAATCGCATAGAACGGGAGAAACTGGTGATCAGACAGATGATTGCCATCTATTGCCATAAGCATCATGCTCACGATGATAATATTCTATGTGATGACTGCCTTGACCTCTTGAACTATGCCCATAAGCGTCTTGACTATTGCCCCAAAGGCAACGGCAAGTCGAGTTGCCGTAAATGCGAGATTCACTGTTATTCCCCGGCTAACCGAGAAAAGATACGAGCAGTGATGAAATATGTCGGCCCACGAATGATATTCATACATCCGTGGTCTGCCATACGCCACTTGATTACAGAATTTTGTTGAATATCTATGGAAGAAGAATTTGAAGACTATGGAGAAAATACAGTTGATGATATGATGGCCGATTACGACTATCACATCAACACCGGCGACCTCCCGGATCTATTCGATGAATCATCGGTTGACGACTTTATCGCCAACCTTAACGACTGGGATTGATTATGTGTACAATAGAAGTATATCCATTCAGTATAACGGAATTGCACACAACACCTTTAGGAGCTGAACGTATCAGGAAAAATCTCAACTTGTCCGAATCTTCAGATGTTGTAAACTTTTGCCGATGTTTCATACTCGAAGATTTCGCCACATTCGAGCGTAAAGGCAAGAACTGGTATGTTACCGCAGGTCATGTCCGCATAACCGTCAACGCAACAAGCAACACCATAATAACTGTCCATAAGATATAACTGACGAAGAAAAACAGACTAACGATATGAATATCGAGGAAGTCCGGGATTATTGCCTTTCATTGCCATTCGCAACTGAGAGATGTCCGTTCGGGCCAGACACATTGGCGATGGAAATTGGCGGAAGAATGTTCTGCCTTATGACGCTTGACGGTCAGTGGGATTTCTATAATCTCAAAGTTACACCGGATTATGGGATAGAGCTGTGCGATAGATTTACGGGGATACGCCCCGGCTTTCATATGAATAAGCGTCACTGGATTTCTGTGAATTTCAACGGAGATGTTCCGGACAGGCTTCAGGAAGAACTTATTCATCATTCCTATCGTCAGACGGCAATGAAACTTCCCAAGAAGATACAGGCACAGCTTGGTATAATAGACTTATTGTGAGCAGAATGAAGCACAAACAAGAGAATGTAAAATAGTTATAACTTTATTCTCGCATTGTTGTTTTAATAATATGGCACGATATTCAAACATATTCGCGGGTGGTATGGCCACCTGTAACATAAACGGCAGAAATATCTCGATTATAAACGGAGAGATCTATGTCGATGGAGTTCATTATGTCCCGGAATCAGAAACTGGTGAGGCAGAAGATTACAAGCCTTTCACTCCCGGCAAGATGATTGACCACAAGTTTGATGTCTCATCAGACTTTGACACGATTATATCCAAAGGGTTTGTAAATGTAGTTTTCACACAGTCTGAAAATGACGAGGATTTTGAGGTCAGAGGAAGATTGCCCGAGAACATTGTCAAGAAAATGAACATTGAGGTTTCAGGCGGAACGACATATATATCAATGAAGCCGGGCGCATACGAAAATCTCGTTGTCCATGGTGAAGCCCCGACCATCTTTGTCACGAACAAAATGCTGAAGGATGTTTCATCATCCGGTAGCGGCGATTTTACTGTCGATGGCGACTTGAATGCCACTGATGGGTTTACGGTTCGCAACTCTGGAAGTGGCGACTTCAAATGCGGGGTCATTAAAGCAGGTAAGAAAGATGTAACAATCTCTACATCGGGTTCTGGCGATGTGGAGATTGAATGAATTGAGTCATATATTTTCATGGTGCATATATCCGGATCGGCAGATGTTGATTGCGGCACGGTCAAAACCAAGATATGCTCCATTGACATAAAAGGCTCAGGAGAAGTAAAAATCAAGGGCAGCACCGATTCCGTCGATTTCTCCATAGCAGGTTCAGGCGACATAGACGCAGGCAACTTCAAGGCAGAGTCAGGCAAAGCCTCCGTAGCCGGGTCCGGCGATATACGCTGTAACGTCGAGCGGCTCTCCGACCGTGTCAGAGGCTCTGGCGACATCCACAACGGATATTAAAACAGAACTGCCACATTCGAAAATCGGATATGGCAGTTGTTTTTTCTTTAATATCATGTTCAATTCGCTCCTTTGACGCGGTTACAGTTTCGGCATAGCATCTGGCAGTTGTCGGCAACCGTCGTGCCTCCTTCTTTCCACGGAGTGATATGGTCTGCTTCCATTTCTTCCAACTCGAAATGCTTGCCACAGTGAACGCAGATGCCTTTCTGACGCTCGTATGCCTCCCGCTTCTGCTTCTTGTCGAAAGTCCGGAAAGACAGGTCTCGTAAATCTCCACTGAGGACATAGCGATAAATACCGGCCTTCTTCATTATTTCGTCATCTTCCATCAGGCCGTGTATCTGCTTTTCAAGTGCATCAGTGTCGTATGTGTTCTCATGGAACTCGTCATACATCGCTCCCCAGTCCAGACCTTTCATCTCGCGGCGATATTTGGGGAATGTCGAGCGAATCCAAGTGATGATAGCCACGAAGTATGCCCAAAGCTTATTGGCATTGGGGTCAAACTGATGCAATGCCATATACTCGTCAATCTTTGCTATACCGTCATGCCGAGCCGCCCATTTGAGTATCGTTGATAGATACGCCTGCTCAATGGCATTGCCGTTAAGATAATCCGCTCCAAGTTTGTATGCCGGGCAACCGTTCTTGGAGAAATGTCGACGGGCATCTGACACAAACGGGCCGGTATAGACGGCGTTGAGCAACTCTTGGTCGAGAAGTTTCTCTCCGGCAATATTGATAACTCTGAACCAATCGAGTTTCTCCTTGTCTGTGCCTTCGCAAAAATATACCGTCAACTCATAGTTCAGAAATTTCTCTTGCTCATCTTTCGTGAGCGTTGAGAAATACAGTGTACCACGGTCAGGATCTTCGATATTGAATCCATGAGTCCGGAATTCACATATTGAGAGAGTGCGCTGTTGGCCGTCAATCATCTCATAATTGCCATCTGGAAAAGGCGCGTGAGTTTGACCCCTTCGGGCACGCGGGATTTGACCCCACGGGCATAATAAGATTGACCCCTTA
>VSPO01000182.1 GCA_009775375.1 Muribaculaceae bacterium
AGGTTGGAACTTCCTTGCCTTTATCGTTATTTTCCTTAAAAAATTTCACAAATCAAATTAGTTTAGACAACTTCAATAAATGAAATCAAACGTAACTATAAATGAAAAATAAAATCCTATTTATGCTGCTTTTGGCAATCAGTATCCTCACATCTGCCAAAGCCGAAAATTCCAATCTCGTCGGAGCCTGGCAAGGACCGAAAGATATGATGTTTAATATATGTGCTTTGCCCGAAGACCGGTTAGGTATCTGTTATTGCGGCATATTCCGAACATTCGGTTGGGTGAATGTTGCATTGACCATTGATGGCGATTCGTTGATAATTAAGGCTAAAGATTATGGAAGCCCTATGGTGGGACGATTTCATATTGAGTCAGTAGAGAGGCTAACGGGAACATTGACAATGGGCAATCCGGGCGAGGACTGGTATTTTAGTGGTCCGACAGAGTTTATAAAGCAGAAGCCAATAATGCCGGATAACCTCAACCAAGACCTTGAAGGCATTATACTGCCGTCTGATTATGGGAAGCTGGCACTCGACAGGGATAAAGCATGGGATGCATTGTCAGCTGTCTCTCCCGATTCATATGGTTATAGTGAGAAAAGAGTAGTCGAGAAATTGCTTAACGCCAAGACATACCCAATCACGCCGAAAGACTTGATGAGCTTCCGCTGTGTCCGCTCCATTCAGATTGATGCTATAGACGGTATTTTCTCATATCCATATTTCAATTGCCGGTTTAAGACCGTTGATGGAAAAGTCTTTTTTGAAAAGACAACAGGCAGCCAGCGAAAATCCGGTTATGTATATCAGAACAATTCCAAGTCCCTAATCTTTCTTGGAGGCTGGAGCGTCAATAATGATCCGCAGACCAAATATGGAAGCTCCAACTCGGTCGCCGGGACTGTCTATAAAATCAGTCCGCGCAAAGCCATAATGATTTTCCCTACAGAGGACAATCGTGTGGAAATCTATGAACTCACAAATTAAAAAACATATCAAATCATGAAGTTACAGATTAAACCAGTTCTTGCAGCTGCGGCAATGACGGCTGTCATCGCCACTGCCTGCTCAGGAAAAAAAGAAAACAATACTGCGATAACAGATCAAAATACTCAGAATGTCGTGACGGATGCTAACATTCGCGGACAATGGTATATCGAGAACATAGTGTTCAGCGATTCCGACTATGTGCGTCCCGACGAGACACTTTCAAGCATACACCAGTATATCGTCTTCGAAGACAGCACATATTTCATCCAAACCAACTGCAACACAATTTCCGGCGCATATGCCGTCAAGGGGGATTCCATCACCATCGGTGACGGAGCAATGACAGAGATGGCTTGCGACGACATGGCAGTCGAGGACGCTCTCCGCAGGATCCTTCCAGATATTTCAACCATTGACGTTCAGAATGATTCCGTTGTCAGACTGAACGGTGCGACACCAGCCGAGTGCATCTTGCTCCGCAAAGCGACTGAAAAGAAATGATACGATCGTGAACATCGAAGAATTGTTGTCTCAGAGAATCAATCTTCAGCAAATCAAAAGCGTGGCCGAATGGGCTTCAGGCTCACATGAAAACTTGGCCATACTTTGGAATTTCGTCCAGTCCGATGACAGGAGAACAGGTGTGAACGCGCTTTGGGCAATGACTCATCTCCCGGAAACTGACGCCGAATGGCTGCTTTCAGTGCGCAATGAGATGATTGACATGCTGCTGGCCGAGACTGATACCGGTAAAAGGCGTATGCTCCTTCAGCTTCTTAGAGAACAGGAATATGCCGCCGACGATATACGGACAGATTTCCTCGACTACTGCATGTCAAAAATCAATTCCGAGTGTGAGCCTTACGCTGTCAAGTGTTTCAGCATATATGCCGCATATAAGATGTGCAGCCATTTTCCGGAATTGATTGTCGAATTGGAGGAACATCTTGACATGATGCAGTATCAGACCCTGTCGCCGGGACTGAAAAGCGCACTCCGTCAGACGAAATCAAAAATCGCCAAATTGAAGATAGAATGAAAAAGCGAGTAGAATTCAGCACATACTGCTGGATTATCACGGCAATTACAACCGTCGTAATCTGTGGCGTATTTTTAGCCACTATAAAGACTGACAACAATATTGCCGCCTATATTTGGGGTGCAGCTGTTGCAGTGTTGCTACTTTCAGCACTTTGCTTTATGCCATTATCTATTTATTTGGATAATGAAAGTCTTGAAATTAAGAGACCTTTGATGGTAAAATCCATACCCTTGACTGATATTGCAGATGTCAGACTGTGCGCTCCGACGATGGGCGCAAAACGAATCTGTGGCAGCGGTGGATGGTTCGGATGGTATGGCTGGTTCTCGGAGAAAGACCTCGGCAAGTATTTCGCCTATTATGGGAAAGCCTCCGACTGCTTCTTTGTCACGCTTAAAAATGGTAAAAAATATATGCTCGGCTGCAAAGATGCTCCCGGAGTGGTCAATGCAATAAAAGAAAAAATAAAACTGAAATAAATGGAGGATAAAAAACTTACACCCTTTGCAGATGCTCCCGGCACGGCAGTAATCACATGTTGCCATGTGACAGACGATGGCGCACCTGTGCTTTATGTATCACATGACGAGGATGACGGTATGTGGCAATTTCTTTGTGGCGGAGAGCATTCGGAAGATGAAGCCAGAATCGTCTCTCTGAGATATATTTATGAGCTTGACCATTCGCTCGGTTTGCTGAAAGATTTACCTTGTGGCCATTGCGCTGAAAGGGAGTCGCTGAATGATAAGTGGGAAATATATCAGCAATAGTTTTTTCAATAACGAAAAAGAGCCTACCCGAAACGAGTAGGCTGAAGACGGGAAAGGAGTCTGTCACAGATGCCATATCCTGTCGCGGTAGGCTTTCAACTCCTTCTCAGGGAAAGATGCGATAGCCTTATCAAATTCCGTGAGGATGACTGCCTTGTCATTTGGCAACGCTCCGGTTATCGGTACGGTGTTGGAAACATGGTGACCGAGTAAGTTGGTCTTTATTTTCAGCCGCTCTATGAGTGTCCGCATCTCCACCAGACGTTCAATCTCTGGTTCTTCCTCGTATGTCCCGTTAATCACTTCCTGATATAGTTGCGATTCGGGGAATATTGTAAGCGATACAATGTTGATTATACAGGGGTGAAGCCGGTTCAGTACATCGGCGGTCGCAGTTGCGCTTGCCACGCCGTTGCCTTTACCTCCAAGTCCGTTGAGA
>VSPO01000183.1 GCA_009775375.1 Muribaculaceae bacterium
TTAGGTTTTTCAACACCGAAAATTGAGTTCTTCCGAATGATTTGCTAATTTTGCACTTGCCACTTGACTCTACATTTTCGCTTTTATCGCTCATTATTTTGTAATATTAAATAATTGGCTTAACTTTGTAATTACGTATCTGAGCCACTGATGAACCTTAACTTATAAGCTTTTGCATGTGGCTGAATATCACAAGTTTCTAAATCCACTAAGTATGAAAAAGACTCCTGCTTCCTTATTGCTTTTAGCGATCTCTCTTGCTTCATCAACAATGAAGGCGGAAGATAATTTATCCTCTTTCTCTGCTCCACATTGGGGTATAAGGGCGTCGATCGACGTGTCCAATCCCGGAGATATTAAGGTAGGGGATTTTAAGGTTTCATTATTCGACACAAGACTTGGAGTCTCCTTTGGAGGATATTATTGCGTGCCCCTCTCCAATGGATTCTATCTGGAACCCGGAGTCTTTCTTTTCTATGACACCTATGGATTGGCAAATGTCCAATTAGGCAACGAGCAGCTAATAGAAGCTGATGGATATGTCGACAAATTTGGAATCAGTATCCCTCTGCATTGTGGTTTTCACTTCGATATATGGGAAAATGCATCCTTGTTTTTAAAGACAGGTCCGCAGCTTTCAATAGGTCTTGTCTCCCAAGAACATATTAAGGATGTTGATAAGATAGAAGGTTATGAAGACTACGACAATAATCTTTACGGAAAAGACGGAGGGCTGAAAAGATTCAATCTCCTCTGGGATGTTGCGGCCGGACTTGATTTCGGCAATTTCAATGTCTCTTTGGAATATGATTTCGGTCTCCTTAACCTCCTTAAAGATACGGGAGGCATGGCGTCTTTTAAGGAAAGCTACTTCCGGATTGGAGTAGGCTATTCTTTCTAAGGGGCGCGCTCTTAGTAATCTTACGTATAAACCGACATGGCTAAAAAGTCCTCCTTTAGGACTTTTTAGCCATGTCGGTTTATACGTATTATAGGTTGGTTGCTTCTTTTATCATTGGTGTATATAATGGATTGTAAGCCGAATGTGAATAAATATCATGAAATTTCATGCTGAATATTTATGTTTTTAAACACAATTTTAGTAATTTTGCAAAACAAAAGATTGTTTTAGGTATTTCATCCGCGAATCAGCGGATGAATCCGGTCAAGTTTTTCAGAATTATTAACCTACCAATAAATGATATGAGTTTATCCGGACCAATCGATTTCAAACCGAAATTAATTTCCGCGATGAAGGATTATTCCTTTTCGCGATTCAAAACCGATCTGATAGCTGGAATTGTAGTGGGCATTGTGGCCCTTCCTCTTGCTGTGGCTTTCGCTATTGCCAGTGGCGTTAGCCCCACGATAGGCCTTGTGACAGCTATTATCGGCGGTTTTCTTGTCTCTGCTTTAGGTGGCTGTTCCGTGCAGATCGGTGGCCCCACTGGAGCATTTATCATCATCATCTACGGAATTATTGAAAATTTCGGACTTGAGGGTCTTGCTGTGGCTACATTCATGGCCGGATTGATTCTCGTGCTTATGGGGTTGTTTCATCTCGGGACAGTCATAAAATTCATCCCTTATCCCATTGTCGTAGGGTTTACATCCGGAATTGCCTTAACGATTTTCTCTACGCAGATGAATGATTTCTTCGGCCTTGGCCTGAAGGAAGTCCCCGCCTCCTTTATCCCTAAATGGGGAGTCTACCTAAGCAATCTCCAAAATATCGATCTGGCGACTACTGTTGTAGCTGTGGTTTCGCTCCTTATTATCATTGCCGTGCCGATGATTTCCAAGAAGCTCCCCGGCGCGTTGATATCAATTATCATCATGACTCTCGCCGTATGGCTTCTCAACGAGTATTGCCCGGAGATCCATGTTGCCACCATCGGCGACAGATTCGGATCCATGGCATCTGATATTCCTGCCCCGAAGGGTTTCAGCCTTTCGATGGACACTATCAATCTCCTGCTTCCTTCAGCGTTTACAATCGCTATTCTCGGCTCAATAGAATCCCTTCTCTCTGCTACGGTGGCCGACGGCGTGACCGGTTCCCAGACAAGAAGCAACACTGAGTTGATCGGTCAAGGTGTGGCGAATATTGTCGTGCCCTTCTTTGGGGGTATACCCGTCACGGGTGCTATCGCACGAACCATGACCAACATAACTAACGGAGGAAGAACTCCTGTCGCCGGAATCATCCATGCCATAGTGCTCCTTCTGATTTTCATGTTCATGATGCCGCTTATCAATCTCGTCCCGATGGCTTGCCTCGCGGCCGTACTCGTAATGGTCAGCTATAACATGAGCGGATGGAGAACGGTCAGGGGTATTCTCAAGAACCCTAAAAGCGACGTGACGGTTCTTGCCGTCACTTTCATCTTGACCGTCATTTTCGACCTCACAATTGCCATTGAGATCGGTTTGCTTCTTGCCATTATCCTGTTCCTGCGCCGCGTGACTGAAAACACTCAGATAAAGGTCTACAGTGAGCAGCTCGATGTCGCTGAAGGCACGGAGGCTACCACCCACGAAGTGCTCGACGTGGCAGATGGAGTGCAGATTTATGAAATCGACGGCCCGTTCTTCTTTGGCGTAGCCACTAAATTCGATGAAATGATGCGCTCTACCATGGGCGAAAAACCAAAAGTACGTATCATCAGAATGAGGAAAGTTCCTTTCATTGATGCCACGGCAGTACATAATCTTGAGATTCTTATCCATTCATCGCAGGCCGAAGGCATACATGTCGTATTGTCGGGCGTGAATCAGAATGTCAGAGAAGTGCTCGAACATGCCGGTATCGACAAGCTCATCGGAAAAGACCACGTTTGTTCCCACATCACCATAGCAGTGAGAATGGCCAACAAGATAGCCGGCAATCTCATTGACCATACGCAGGCCGGATGACGTAATCCCTAAACGTCGAGATTACGATGATTCAATATAAACGGCTTTTATAGAAACTACTCTCTGACGCATAAGCTAATAGGACGAGGCCGGATTCAGCTGATCAGCTGAATCCGGCCTCGTCCTATTAGCTTATGATTTGTCTTGACTTGCTGGCGGTTCGTAATCCGGAAGATTTGCCGGATATTTCGGGTCTCAGTTATATTACTGTCCGCTAAACCATAAAAAGGCGAGTCCAACTTCCTGAACGGCAGAAGTTGGGCTTACTTTTTGT
>VSPO01000184.1 GCA_009775375.1 Muribaculaceae bacterium
GGAGAGATAAGTGTATGTAAGACAATAACGTTTGAAAATGGATCTCATTGCATTAATTCTTTAATAAAACATACTTATTGCTTGTGCGTGAATAGTCGTTGTCGAATGAATAAAGCTCCTGCGACAAGTCTTCGCCGGTGTTATTCCCCTTGTATGTGGCAAGGAACTGGCTGTTGCGCCTGAAATATGTGGCAATCACAGAATTGTTCCATAGCCCTTCATCGCCATAGCCACCTCCGAGTGTTGCAATGAGATTGAACACATCTTTGACTCCTTCTTTGAGCCGCAGATTGATCGAGGCTTGCTCCTCAGGACGTAGTCCTTTGAGTGCTTTGATGTCCTAATGGTTCTCCAATACCTGTACGGTTGCAATATTGTTGGGGTCGATGTTATTGGTTGCTATGCCATAATGCCCTTTCATGAGGTCAAGCCCCTCAATGTAAAAATTCTTGATAGGCTTGCCCTGATAGGACACCTGCCCGGCATCCGACACTGTAATGCCCGGCATCTTCTTCAATACGTCTGCAATAGATTGGTCTGATTGTGATAGAAACGAGCCTACATTATAGTTGATGGTATCGCCGTGCGAGTAGATTTTTCTCGACTTTACTACAACCTCTTTCAGTTCGATGGCGCGGTCCTCTACTATAATTTCATAGTTACCCATGCGGTTAGGCACAGTAATCAGCGCCGGAGCAATCTCAACACTCGACGCTTTGAGAATAAGGCTGTCGCACTCGCTTTTCACCGACATCTGAAAGTTGCCGCTTTCATCTGTAAAGGCTGATGCCAATATCGTTTTCGGAGCATTGCCGGCGATGCAATCACACTTGCAAAATCCACACCATTCCCATCGGCAGTTTTGACAACTCCCGTAAAGGATGTTTGGGCCATTGCAGATATAACGCTTCAAACAAATATAAGGAATGGAATAGATCTTTGTCGCATATCTTCTTTGCCAATTATATTTTGGCAAAATTAGACAGAAATAATGATTTGATTCTCAACATATGTTGAGAGCAGCTAAAAAGATGAATATTTTTTGCGTAAACGGCTCAGATGCGTTGGGGTAATGTTGAGAAGCGAGGCGATATCTTTCAATGAAAATAACTCGAATAAATTCGGGTCGCGATTTATGAGTTCGTCATAACGTTGCTGTATAGTCTTGGCGTATAAATCAATCAGACGGTCATAGACGGTATTGAATAATTCGCGAGTAGTGTTCTCGACAACCTCTTTGACTATTGAATCAGACCGCATCATCTCCGCAACTACCGATGCAGGCACACAATATATCTCGCAGGACACTGTGGCGATTATAGAGCAGCGCGACTTCTCCCGATACAAAGATCCGGGGAAGTCGCATACAAAATGCCCGGAAAATTCGAGGCCGGTTACATGGGGAGTTCCATCCGACGAAAAACATACGTATTTAAGCGCACCCGATTTTATATAACCGATATATCTGCCGACAGTCCCGACAGTAAGAAATTCTTCGCTTTTTTCGTAGCGACGCAACTCGCCGTGACTTAGGCAAAGGTTGCGCCAAAAGTGTGCGTCGATATTGTCGATATATGAATTGAACTGCGCCATCTTATAAATGTATCACATCATTGCGAAACAGGTTATGCCGAGTTTGTCCTCAATGTTGGCGATGATCTTGAAACTCAGATTATCTATGCCTGAGAGCGGTTTGTTAACGTCTTGGGGGCTTACACCAAAACGTGCGGCGAGGTCGGCATGCTTCATGCCGACCTCCTGCATATAGCCCATAAGTGCAACAGCCAGTTGGCGTGACCACCGCAGCCAACTCGCGTTCTCTTTACGCCATGATGCTTCTTCCACAAAGCATGATGGAGTCTCGCTCTGATGAGCCTCTAAATATTTTATTGCCTTGCCTATCATGAAGAATATTATCTTACTGTCACAATGGGCTGACCGAAGAAAGTCGAGAGCATTGTGAGGGTTGATATGGTGAAGTTATGCTCGCCACTCAGCCATCGGGTTATCTCACTCGGACGCTTGCCTATGGCATCGGCAAACTGTTTCTTCGACAATCCCCGCTCGTGCATAAGCGAGTCAAGCCGATTGGAAATCTGGAATGAAAGTCGCGCCTCGGCTCTTTCTTCCGGAGTTATGTCGCTCAGAAGTTCTCGAAGGGATGTTTTTGCCCGTTTCATATATCAAAAGTTTTATCAGTTTCAATCTCGCTTTCTGTAATTATGACGCTTCCGTCTCTGACTCCGTCTTTTATCAGTTCCTCGAAGCGCTGCAGCGTCAGAACATATCCTCGAAGCGTGTCATCCTCGTCATAGGTGCGGGTCTTCTTTTCTCCGCCGTTGCCGAGTATTAGTATCTTATCGGACAGTCTGAGAGCATATAATCTCAGCTTTGAGCGGAGAACGGGAAGCGCAACAACTGAATCCCGGACCTTGCCCTCCGGACGGAAATATCTTTCCAACGCTCCGAAGTCCAGTATCTGGTCGATAAACTTGGCTATGATGCGGTAATACTTGTTCAGTTCACCGTCATTCTGAAACTTGACGACGAATTTTTCAAATTCGTTCAAATCGTCGGAGAGAAACTGTATCGTGTAAACCGTACAGTTTTCGCTTTGGTCCAAAAGGAGGAGTTCTACTTCGCTCATAAGATTTTGTCTTTGTATTTATAACGCAAATGTACGACAAATATTTCACATAAAAGTTAAATGTTGCGATTTTTTATCGTCCTAGGCCTCGGCTGCGGTCTTGGCTCATGTCCTTAAGGACTGTGGGAAGATTGCTGACGAGGCGGTCGAGTTCCCTGCTGCCCTTGGCATACTGGCGGTCGTCGAGGTGCGGACGGACAAACGCCTTTACAATCTCGGCCGACTGTCTCGGGTCGGGAGTGGATGCAAGATAGGCGACGATTGCTGGCACAACCCGGCAAGACCGTCACGAAAAAAGCGGAAACACCTACGGTGGATGAACCGTCAGGCGGAACGCCCG
>VSPO01000185.1 GCA_009775375.1 Muribaculaceae bacterium
GGGTAGCTGCGGTCGTGCCATTCGGGGTAGCATTCCTGGCGGTGCGGGGGGATGGGGTAGTGGATGAGGGTCTGCACACCGTTGTAGGCCAGGTAGCGTTGCAGTTCGTCGCGGCGGGTGGAGAAGATGGGGAAGATGTGGAATACGTGGGAATCGAAGTCGGCGACGGCAGGCAGCTCTATCAGAGGGTTGCGGATCTCCGAGAGGTAGATGCGTGCGATCGAACGGCGGTGGAGGTTGTCGGCATCAAGATGAGGCAGCTTCGCCCGCAGCACGGCGGCCTGTATTTCATCGAGACGAGAATTGAGACCTTGGTATTTGAATACGTATTTGCGGTCGGAACCGTAGTTGGCGAGTGCGCGGACGGTGGAGGCGAGGAGGGGGTCGTCGGTGGTGACGATGCCTGCGTCGCCCAGTGCTCCGAGGTTTTTGCCGGGGTAGAAACTGTGGCCGGCGGCGTCGCCAAGGGAGCCCGTGCGCCTACCCTCGAAGAGGCACCCGTGGGCCTGGGCGTTGTCTTCGATTAGTTTGAATCCGTGGCGGCGGCAGATGTCGGCAATTCTGTGGGAGAAGGCGCAGCGGCCGTAGAGGTGGACGATCATCACTCCTCGAGTCTTGTCTGAGATGTGGCGTTCGATTTGGTCGGGGGAGATCTGGAGGGTGGCGGGTTCGGGTTCGGCGGGCACGGGGGTCAGCCCGGCCCTTGATATTGCGAGGATGGAGGCTATGTAGGTGTTGGAGGGGACGATAATCTCGTCGCCGGGATTCATGACGCCTAATTCGATATATGCGCGGAGGATGAGGTAGAGTGCGTCGAGTCCGTTGCCACAACCTACGGCGAGGCGGGTGCCGATGAAGGAGGCGTATTCCGACTCGAAGGCTTTTGTTTCTTGGCCGAGGAGGAACCAGCCGGATTCCACCGTCCGCCTCACGGCGGCGGTGATTTCGCCGCCGTGCAGGCGCGTCACTTTTTCAAGATCGAGAAATTTTATCATCGTGTCTGTAAGGTTGAGAATTTGCGAAGGTCGGTTTCATAGGTGTCGTAGCATACGGCCCGTCCGCCGAATCCCTCTTTCTGATAAATGAGCGAGGCGTTGAGAAATTTCCCCCCTTTTTCGTTTGAAGTCCCGAAATCGAAATACCGGTGGCTGGGGAAGGTCCGGTCTAAAAGAGTCTGCATCACGAGATCGATTACGCCGAGACTTTTCCCTTCCTGAGATGCCGAGATATATTGGGTGTGTACTACCGTAGGCGTGATATAGACGAGCACTCCTCCAAGTGTGCATCCCTCTTTCATGGCGGTGAAGAGCCGGATGTTTTCGGGAAAACGGGCGGCGAGCTTTTCTATTTCCGTCAGCGAATGCACAGGGAGTGTGGAATACCGGGAGAGAAGATTGTTGGTAAGCACATTCCAGAAAGGGGCGAAATCAGACGATTCCTCCACCCGCACACCGGCCGCGAGGGCGCGCCTGATTCCGTCAATCCGGATTTTGCGGAAAGGGAGCCGGGAGTCGCGGCACACCACGGCCGAGACGTTGCGGGCCTTTATGGTGGCTCCGGCGCGGAAAAGGGCATATAGATCCTCTTCTGCCGGCAGGCGGTGGTAGATGTGAGGAACGGGCTTATAGATGAAGGTTGAGAAACCCTCGTCGGCGAAATGGCTGCAGACGAGGGTGAAGATCTCCATGGTCTCCTCCACGGTGGCTTTCCTGTTGACTACGAGGCCGCCGTAGGTCAGTCCGGGATGTGAGCATACCACATCGGCCGACGCCGATGCCGGAAGGAGTGCGAAAAGCTTTCCGTTGCGGAAGATGGTCAGGGAACAGTCGGGAAAACGGTCGGAGTGATAGTCCATATAGTCGCGGTTGAGCAGGAAAGTTCCGTTTTTTGATGTCTCGACAAAGTCGTTCCATTCCCGTCTGAACTCCGGCATGTAGCGCTTTATGAGGAAATCAGCCATATTTATTTTGCTTTGAAGGCTATGAAGTCGGGATATTCGCGGATGTATTCGCTTTCGTCGTAGGGGCCGGAGACGAGCACGAGGCAGACGGCTCCGGGGGAGAAGTTTTCGAGGATGTTCCAGATGCCGGGGGGCACGAGCAGTCCTTCCGAGGGATTGTCGAGGCGATAGGTGAGGGTGGATTCGCCGTCGTCGAGGATTAGGGTGAAACTGCCGCTGACGGCCACGAGCAATTGCGTATCGCGGCGGTGGGCGTGTCCGCCGCGACCGCGTCCGGAGGGGACGTCGGTGATCCAGAAGGCCCGCTCGATGGAGAATGGGATCGACGCGCCGCCCTCGACCACCGTGAGCGTGCCACGGTGGTCGTGAAAGCGGCCGAGCTGTATTATCCCGGGATTATTCCTCATACCATTTGGAGTACATCAGATAGTTGCGGGCGATTTTCTCGTTCATCTCCTTGGCTTTGGCGGGCTCCACCATCTTGATGAACTTCGCGGGGCAACCGCCCCAAAGTTCGTGGGCACCGATTTTCGTGCGGCTGAGCACGACGGATCCGGCGGCGACGATGGCGCCTTCGCCGACCTCTGCGTCGTCCATGACGACGGCCCCCATGCCGATGAGTGCGTAGTCGCGGATTTTGGCGCCGTGGACGACGACGTTGTGGCCGATGGAGACGTCGTCGCCGATCTCGATTGTGGATTTCTGGTAGAGGGTGTGGAGGACGCTACCATCCTGCACGTTCACGCGGTTGCCGATGCGGATGGAGTTGACGTCGCCACGCAGGACGGTTGAGAACCAGATGCTGCATTCGTCGCCGATGACGACGTCGCCGATGATTACGGCGTTGTCGGCAAGGAAGCAGTCCTTGCCGATTTCAGGGGAGAAGCCCCTGACGGATCTTATTATAGCCATATACTTTAAATTTATACATTTGTTCGGACTCGGCATGGACGGTAGTAGGCCGCAGGCTCGGAGGCCTGCTCTCCATGCCGGACCTGTAGGGGGGTTAAAG
>VSPO01000186.1 GCA_009775375.1 Muribaculaceae bacterium
TTAAATATCAACGGAATCCCCGGTTTCCTTATTTGTTATGCCGACACCATGCCATCTCTCCATTTTTCGGATGAACCGTTGTTAATATAGAATCGAGCACCGGGTTCAAAGAAGAAATTTTTGCCAAAGAGCAACATATAATCTGCGCCGACACTTATACCACTGCCTGGCTTGAACATCTTGAATGAGCCGTTTGCAAGTTTCCAATTTCCCGGAATGGAGGCATCATATGCTACGGTTACTGTCCAGTGGGTGCGATCGGAAGGCAGCATTACAGATTCACTACCCTCTGCACAGGCAACAATAGCACATAACCATATCGCCAAAGAAATTATAGTTCTTTTCATTTGAAGTCCACATTTTTCCTTCATTTCTCATTAGCTTATTGATAACCGTTTTATTTCTTTCGAGTTAGAGTTATTAAGCTGTGATTAGGAAGATATGCTTCCAGTTCTATAATACTCTCGGAATGTTTTAATACTTTATAGTCTCCATCGAATGCGCCTTTTAGGTAAAACATACCTCCTTCAATCCTATAATAAATAGGAAAGTTCTGTATTGGTACTCCAGCAGAACTTAAGAATGTTACCTCACCTTCTTTAGCCGAAGAAAAGAGCATTATGAACTTTATCTTTTGCACATTACCGTCCTCCATAGTTTCTTCCTGTTGGCCGCACCATGAACAATATAATAAATCTTCAATTGTCAGTTCTTTTGCAGGCTCATCTGACTTGCAACCTGTAAATAGGAGAATCAAGATCCCCATAATTATCAAAAGGTTCTTCATATTGATATTATATATGATTAATTTTTATATTCGGATTTGTAAAACTCGTTATGGTTTTACGTTATTTTTCTGAGGGATATTGAGATTAGCAGCTCACGGCCCCGGAGCCAGCGTTGGCTCTCGAAGGAGGTGAGCTGATTATATGTCGTGTAGTTGTATGTTCGCTGATTGAAGATATTGCTCAACGAGGCGGACAGCTCCAGTCGCTTGTTGAGTTTGTAGATTACCTTTGTATCGAGCAGAAACACGTTTCTGAACTGATCAGCAGTCAGTTCGTTGCGGTAGTGTTCGCCGCTGATGTGCCATTCCCATTTGCGGTGTGGCATAATGTTGAGCAGAAGCTCATTCTCCATATTGCCGAGCCACGAGGCATTTGTGCCGTTCATGGACATACGGCTCGATGCCAACTCGAAACGATAGTCGAAACTGAACCAGCGCAGCGGCGCACCGTTGATTTTGGCGCCTACTGACCATGAAGTGCCGACCGAGTTGACGTTGGTATTTTCTGAAATCAGGTGCGATTCATTGCGGCTGAACGAACTGTTGATATTCGCGCTGCCTCGCATGAAGTCAAGTGTCTTGCCTATGTTGCCGTTTGCCATCAGCATCTGCCCATCGCTTTTGGCATCGGTGTAGGAATATACCACATAGTCGCCGTAAAGTTGCTGTGCCAAGGTGTAGGGGCGGTGGCTTCACGACTGCAACACCATAGCGTTTGCGAATATTCCGCGACGGGTGTGTTTGTAGGATAGTCTGCCGGATACCCGTTGGGAGGACGAATTATAGAAGTCATCGATACCTCGACGGAACGAGCGGTAGTTTGTCATCACATATCCTGGCTGAATCATATTGAGATCCATCGGCGAACGTCCGGTGCCACCGCTTACGCTCACCGAGAAGCGGTTGTTGGGCTTCCAGTTCATGCTCAATGACGGTGAGAAATAAACCTCACTGCGGTTGGCAATAGCCTTGTCGAAGGTATAATGGGCGAAACTGACAGGAGCGTTTAGAGAAAAGTTGACACGTTTCACCCAATACTCGAATTTAGGTGTGGCATATACCCGTGAGATAGTTTGTGTTCAGCACATTCGCAGTCTCGCCCGGTATTTCCTCGGGCATGTCAGGCAATTCTGTGTTTAGGGTGCGGAAATAACCCTTGACACCTCCTTCAAGACTGATTGTGATACCCTTGACAGAGAAGGCGTAAGCCGCGCTCTCGTTGGTATAGAAAGCATGGTCTTTGACATGCTGACGCATAAATGCCTCATTCATCGACACGGAAAGCGTCTGCGGGAGTGACTCCCATTCATTCTTGCTTATAAACGTGACAAGGTGCTTGCCGTTGAACCGCTTTATAAGTTTGAAATCATTGCCGACATAATAGTCGGGAAGCGATGCAGTCTGACCGTTGGGAAGTGAACCGGTGACGCCGAGGCGCACGTCATCCCAATCGATATTGGTTTTCAGGGTGTTGTTGATGAACGCAGTCTTTTGGTTCAGCTCATAGATAAATTTGCCCGATAGGGAATGTGAGCGGTCAACGCCGTTGCGGTTTTCAGTGACGACACGGTTGCCGTCGTTGAGGAAGTAGGTCGTTACGTTTGCCGCCTCAGCGGTGACGCGGTTGAAGGAGTAGTCAATCTGAGTCTTGAACTCACCGCGTCCGAGTTTCCAAAGTGCATTAGTTGAAACAAGCGCCGAGCGGTTGAACAGTGTGCGTCTCCGGCTGAGATTAGGTACACCGGGGAGCGACACACCGACATAGCGGCTCAGTTCTGTTCCACGACGGGAAGCGAAAAAGTCCGTGGCCTGTGCCGACAGGTCTTCACCGATATTGTTAGTCTTAAAGGTAGTTATATTCTGGAAATTAGGCATTACTGCCATAGCGAACAGCTCGCCGTCCCATATCGCACCGTCTGGTTGCCACGAGTAACCGCCTCCGGCATCGCCGTGGAAACTCCACGTTGCCTTTGCCTTGTTCTTCAGTTTGAGGTTGATAGCAGCCTTGTCGGA
>VSPO01000187.1 GCA_009775375.1 Muribaculaceae bacterium
CGAATGACAGCATATTCGCACTGAAAACTCACTGAAAATTATTATCTTTGCATATCAAATTGTAAATTAGTGGAAATAAATATATTATCAATACGGCCTGAAAAGACAGCGGATTTTGAAGCTATCCGCAATCTTGTTGCGGATTCATTTTTATCCGCTGAACACACAGACGGTAATGAGCATAATTTGATAGATCGAATCCGAGAAACTGATGATTATATCCCTGAGCTGTCACTTGTTGCAGAACGTGACGGACATATTGTGGGATATGTTATGATGTCGAGGGTATATGTTGGCAATAAGGTAGCACTTGCACTGGCTCCCTTAGCAGTATTACCTGAATTGCAAGGACAGAGCATAGGAAGTCAATTGATAAAAGAAGCTCATAAGTTAGCATCTGCTCTTGGCTATGGATATTCAATAGTGTTAGGCGATCCTAAATATTATTCGCGTTTTGGGTATGTTACGGCCTTTTCATACGGGATAAAGGCTCCATTTGATGTCCCTAATGAATATTATATGGTTTGTAAATTCAGTGATGACGTTTGTATTCCATCCGGAATTGTAGAGTATTCAAAAGCATTCGGCTTATAATAAGAAAATGGAACTGCCCAGTCCCAGGAAGACTAGTCTGTGATATGCCGACAACGCAGGAAGGCGGCACATCACTGTCTCGGCACGTGGACTGCTGTCTTATCGGCTTGCCGCTTTGCCATAGCAAAGAACCGGTAAGTGAGGGAGGGGTTGTAAAATTCCTTATACAGCAACGGCGAAAAAGAACACGGATGAACGGTGGAGAGTCTCAGAGGTAAAAGCAGCGTCCCCGATGCTTACCTCGGAGGCGTTGACGGTTATCGGTGTCCCGCCGTTGCCATAGGCGCGATGCGGTCAGGAGGTGTCAGTGGCTCGTCCACCGTCACCTTACGACGGCATCACGCCGACAACCCCGAAGACCGCTCCCTCTCTTACCGCTTTCGTAGCGCAGCGGGGAAAGAACACCGCTTCCTCTCTTGCCGCGTAAACCTATGTAATCAGATAAAGTTATTGTCAAAATTGAGGGTTGAATTTATTTGCCTGTAATACACCATCAGTATATCTATTTGATGGGTACACAACTATTCATTTTGTATAATCAGATTTTTTGATTATCTTTGCGGTTGATATTTCATAAAGATAATCAACCATGAGTATAGCAATAACCTCAAAACTTAACAAGCTGCTTTCCGAGAGTCTTCCCGGAGGGCTTCTGTTTGCGGGTTGGCTGAGAAAGGGAGGATATTCTTCACAACTGTTGAAAAAATATCGGGATTCCGGTTGGCTTGAAGCACTTGGTAGAGGAGTTATGTATCGACGCAATGATAATCTTTCTGCATTGACAGCCGTTCACTGTTATAATTATCAGACCGGTAGTAATGCCCGTATTGCAGCTCATTCAGCTCTTGAACTACTGGGGTTCAGCCATTATATACCTATGGGGAAGCCTCGGCTGATGGTCGTATTTGAATCAGGAAACGTGGAAGATTGGGTAAGAAGCGACAAGTATGATATGACGATAGTGCCTTTTCATACCGGAATCTTCAAAAATCCATTGACACAATCCTATAAGAGAGATCGCTATGACATTAAAATATCGTCTCCGGAACAGGCATTTTTGGAATGTCTGCACCTTGTCCCGAGCCAATATAACTATATGGACTTATATTATATTATGGAGCAGCTGACTTCTTTGAATCCGGAAAAGGTTCAAACCGCACTGGAAAATACTTCGAGCCAGCGCATCAAGCGAATGTTCCTGTATATGGCGGAAAAAGCCGGACACTATTGGTTTGATATGCTTGATCCGGACAAATTCGGGCTGACAACCTCCAAACTTAAACTCGCAGACAATGGAGTCTATATCTCTAAATATCGTATTACGGTTCCTAAAGAATTAAATGATTATGAATGACACTTACCGCAGACAAGTGGCTCTTCTGATAAGGGTAATGCCTCTTGTATTCAAGATTAAGGATTTCGCAGTACACGGAGGAACCGCGATAAACCTGTTCCATCGGAATCTGTCGAGATATTCCGTTGATATAGACGTGACGTACATACCTTTGGAAGACCGCGAGACGAGTCTTAAAAACATAAATTCGCATCTTTCAATTCTGAAAACCGCAATCGAGAAAGCTGTTCCGGGTATTCGTGTGATCCATAAGCCGGAAGTATGGAAATTGCAGTGTGTGAAGGACGGAACTACAATCAAGATTGAGGTAAACGGAACAAAGAGAGGAATCTTGGGCGATACTGAGACGAGACAACTATGCGAAAAGGCCATGGAGGAGTTCGGGCAGACCTGTTATGCCAATATCGTATCTTGGAGCCAGTTGTTCGGTGGTAAGATTGCGGCTGCTTTGAGCCGTCAGCATCCGCGCGACCTTTTCGATTGCCGTGGCATAAGTCCGGACGATTTCAATGCCGTAAAGGATGGCTTTATGCTTTGTCTGCTCGGGAGCGATAAACCTATTATCGAATCCCTGCAACCAAACATGATAGACCAGCGGGATGCTCTCGACAACCAGTTTGATGGAATGACAGACGAGACGTTCAATTATGACGACTATCAGAGTTCGAGGGCAAATCTCATTGATGTGGTCAACAATGGATTTACCGATGAGGACATAGATTTCCTGATTTCATTTGAGGAAGGTAATCCCGATTGGACCAAGTGCTGTGCCGGAGATCTGAGCGAATATCCGTCAGTCAAGTGGAAACTCATGAATATCGGAAA
>VSPO01000188.1 GCA_009775375.1 Muribaculaceae bacterium
AATGGGCGATGATATAATGTCGTCAACCTCCTGCGTAACCACCACAGCCTCACCGAAATACTTTCTGACCGTCTTGAGTAGGCTAAGCACCCAACGCCTTTCCATATTTCTATGGTAGGTTTTCAAGTACTCGCCTCCGAACCGGACTTACACCTTTCAGCGTATCCGGCTCTCCACTAATTATCAGTCTATCTTTCCGTCATGTATTTTCTTGTGACAACTTCTGCATACGGCAATCGTTTTTCTCTTGCGTGCAATCATGTGTTTCTCCCATTCCTCTTTACCTTGTAAGTTTTTCAGTTTCCTTACATGGTGCATTACGAGGCTATCAGTCGCTCCACATAATTCACATTCACAGGCTTTGAGTCGTTCAATCAGACTTGTTCGACCAGCCGTGTAGATTGTCCTTGGCATAATGTCACAAGTTGCGTCATAAGACGGTTTCTTGCGTTTGAAGCCTTCATTGTAAAAGAGTCTCTCCTTATCACCGGATTTAGTCTTGTACTTCACGATAAACAAGCCTCCCTTACGGTACTTTTTGTTAATTTTGCGAGTGCAACTTTTATATTTGCCTGCAAACGTTTTGTACATGCTATATTCCATGATATACTTGAAGTTGTTCAAAGCATGGGCGCAGTTATTGGCGATAGAGTAGTAATTGTAGAAGCCTCTGATTTCGGCATTGTAGCTGTCAAGAATCTCCAAATCATCATTGAAAATTAAATGAGACCTGCATTTCGGTTTCCAAATCTCTTTTCCACCCATGTTCACTAATTCAAGTGCCTTTAGGTCGAAAAGTTTCTTTCGGACAACCTCCGTGCTGACATTCAGACATACGCGTTTGCCATACGTTCTTCTTAATCTTCCTCTTTTATCTCTTCGCTGGTCATTGGATTTCCTTACTGATATTTCATATCCAAGAAATTTAGCAGCCCTTTCTGTATGGGTGATGAGAGTCTTTTCATCAGACATTTCAAGATGTAGTCGATTTGCAAGGAAGATTTTTATATCTTCCTTAATTCTTTCTGCATCTTTCTTATTGCCGATGATACCCACAAGAAAATCGTCTGCATATCTTGCATACTTCATTCTTTTGTAATTGGAATCCATTTCATCACAACTTGGAGATTCTTTCCGTCCTTGTTCTATTGACTTTAGTTCAAGGATTAGCTGCGCTTTTTGCTTTTCATCCTTTACAGACTTCAATCTTCTCACAATTCGTTTTCTTGCATTGTCGAAGTCTTTGGTTTTCTTGCTTGTTTGACGCTTTCTCCCTTTATCGAAATTTGATATATATTCAGCAACATATTTATCCAGCTTGTCAAGGTAGATATTAGCCAGTATTGGACTGATTATACCACCTTGTGGTGTTCCGCTGAATGTGTTGTGGAATTGCCAATTTTCAAGATAACCTGCTTTCAGAAATTTACGTATCAATCTGATGAATCTTTCATCTGCTATACGCTCCTTTAGGGTCTCAATAAGGACTTCATGGTCAATGTTATCAAAGAAGCCTTTTATGTCTCCTTCTATGAACCACTTTGCCCCGCTGAATTCCTTTTGGATGTGAGCCAATGCAGTGTGGCAGCTCCGATTGGGTCTGAAACCATGTGAGGTGTATTCAAACTGTCCCTCATATATGGCTTCTAAAATCATTCGGATAACCTCCTGTATAAGCTTGTCATTGAAAGCAGGTACACCAAGCGGACGTTTCTTACCGTTTTTCTTCGGTATGTAAACTCTTCTTGATGGCTGGGGTTGGTATGTCTCATTTTTGAGCATATCAATGAGCGTCTCAATTCTGGAAATACTCATATTGTCAATAGTCTGACCGTCCGAGCCTGGTGTCATGTTACCCTCTTTAGCATAAATGCGTTGGTAGGCAACGAAGAACATTTCCTCATTGAAAAGAATCCTGTAAAGACGTTCAAACTTGTAGCTTGAATCCTTACTGTGTTCCGATAGACTGTTTAATACTCTTTCGGGATTTCTCATAATGTCTCTCACATTTTCCGTTAATTGTATTAAGTTAATTAGCTGCCTCCCTTTGCCATGTACAAGGCGTTACCTTGCTCAGACTACTATGGAGGCTCCGTTACCACTCCGAATTTTCATAGGTCAAAACCTAATAGCCTTTCGGCACTTCGGGATAGGTAATCCCCGTTTATTGCATCGCAACTATTGGGCATGATAGATTGTCGGATACGACTTCCGTCCTTTAATCGCTTACTGCGTTTGTGTCGTGATAAGTTCTTGCTACATTCATACCTATACACTGAAGTAGTATCACGATATGACGATTGTTAGTTACCTTACGTCATAGCCTCAAGGCGGGCCACTCAGACTATCGTTCAATCAATTCGGACTTTATCCTCATATCTATCTTTTCATCTTGCCATTCAGTCGCAGTTTGGTAACTAACTGACTTATGACTTTTCCGACATGCTACACTCCCTGCTCGGTTAAGTTTTCCCGAAACAAGTAAGTCGGCTGATGATAGGCATATTTCAAAGAACACTTACCTAATCCCTTGCCAATGGGATATTTACGATGCAACCTTTACGGGCGCACACAAATACTTCATGTATTCAGCCATGTTCGCGGTAGAAAGAGCCTTCCAAGCCTCTT
>VSPO01000189.1 GCA_009775375.1 Muribaculaceae bacterium
AATTAGGTTTTTCAACACCGAAAATTGAGTTCTTCCGAATGATTTGCTAATTTTGCACTTGCCACTTGACTCTACAATTCAAATTTTTTTCTTGAAAATTTGTAAAAACGTAAAAGAATATATATCTTTGCCGATGCAGACCGCCCCGCAGAAGCCCGGTCAGGGTCAAGCGGGAGGGTCGGCAGACATAACAAAAAGCGTTTACTCGACGCTCTTTCTTGACATCTTGAAATCTGGAAAATTTCTTTTGGTATAGTCAAGAATGCAGCAAACAGTAGATGCCTTGTGGATATGTATATTATTCGATGATAGCGTGCGAACGACATCATCGATATAGATATATCATATTCTGCGTGAGGCTTCTGCAAGTTTGCTCGTTCTACTATACCGGGCAATTCCAGAGCCTCAAGATGTGGGACGAGCAACAGTACGGCTCTCACGCTTCTTTTTTTAATGGCTATGGTTCCGAGAGTTGACCTTGCCCAATCTCATCGCTATGAATCGATTTGCATCAGAAAAACAATTTATTCCAATATTCATTCCTTTTCAAAATAGGAGGGGTAAATCATCCATTTTCAGGGCTAACAATATACGGGTGTCGTATGCCTAAAATATAATCCGTTTCAAGATACTTGAAAGTTCATATCCCTTTCAGAGAATATATTGCTTGGCAACAGGATAAACCAGAACGTATAGTAACTATAATTGTCTTAAAATCAGAAGCAAATTTAAATACAGAATATATGACAAGCTACCATTTAGGACGAGATTTTGTAGAACCAATTGAAATAAAAGACAAACATGCGTCAGTGAGTCATAATCATGCTACAATTACTGTAGATGGCGACAAGTGGGTGCTTTCTGACAATGATTCTACAAATGGCACCTATATAGAAGAAGATGGTGTATTCCGTCGTGTCAGAAACATGACTATTACCCCCGACACATGGATTCGTCTGGGCGAAGATGGCCATAGAGGATATTATTTTAAGGCGCGCAGGCTTTTGAAGCCTAACGATTATAGAGAGGATTTCGCAAAACTATTTGAGATCTACCAGGAATTTGAGAATGCAAGTAACCGACTTGATAGTCATCGAAGATTTGCAAAATACAGTTCTCCTATTATGGTCATCTGTTGCACTCTCTTGACGTTCCTTCCTGGAATTGTCGACAATGGATATGCGGTTCGGCTAATGATTGCATTCCCGGGAATAGTTGCTCCATTTATCCAAGACGCTCTTTTGCTGAAATTAGAGAAGAGAGTAAAAAGACTTGCGCTAAAACTAATATGTCCGAAATGTCGCAGGGCTTTAAGCAAAGATGATATTCTTAACAGAGAGCATCTTTTTTGTCAGGCCCGTTAATATGGGTCGACTTATACCAGTTGGTTAATCATGCAAAACAACATAAAAGTAATGAATTATGAAACGAATGATGACAATGTTTTTGATGGCTTTCTTGATGGTAATCAGTATAGATGCCCGTACTTTCGTGATGTGTGTAGGGGTGTCGAATTACCAAAACAGTAATAACAATCTGTCACAGACCACCAAAGACGCAAAACAATTCAAAGCTGTGATGGAGAATCATACAAAAGATATAACGATATTGACAAGCAAGTATGCCAATAAGGATAATATACTTGAGAAATTGCGAGCCATCAGCAACCGTGCCCAGAAAGGAGACAAGATAATTCTTTTCTTCAGTGGTCATGGCTATCCGGGAGGTATTGTGGCTTACGACAAAACACTGACTTATCAAGACGTAAATGATATTTTATCCAGGTCCGCAGCGTCTGCAAAGATATGTTTTGTGGATGCTTGTCACGCAGGAAGTGTAAGTGGCGTGAGAGATAATTCTCGTGCATACAAGGCTCCTACCTCCGGCAACATAATCTACATGATGTCGAGTCGTGCCGATGAATACTCGATGGAGCATCCATGGGTGGGACATGGATTTTTCACGCAGGCTCTCCTTAAAGGTTTAAGAGGCAAAGCGGATGCGAATAAAGATAAAAAGATTACCGTGAAGGAATTGTTCAATTATGTATATAACGATGTCCAGCATACAACGGCCAATATGGAAGAATCACAGCATCCACAACTCATTGGAGTCAGGGCTGTCGCAGATGCCGTTGTTGTAGATTGGAATTAAGATCATGTATCGAAAAAGGGTCTCGTCATCTTTGGCCAATGGTTTCATCATCTAATCACGTGGATTCAAATGGTATGTACCAAAATGCTTGGCCTCTATTCCTCAAGGTGTTAACTTTGCGATATGAAGTTACGAAAAGAGTGTAATTTATTGGAAATGAGCGTAGGTTAATTGCTCATGATAGTAATAGGTTACGAATTAGTTAGTTATCTACTGCATTATCCTTCTGCGCGTTGCGTAACCTTCAAAGAACTCTTCGTATGCAAAAATAGAAATTAAACGGGAGATTTAGAAATAAATCTCCTGATTTTTTATCCTCACATATAAGTTTTTCGGCTCAAGCCGAAAACCCGGTGCATGAATTTTGAGAAAAGTGTTAAATTTGTGGCATGAAAACCGCAGATGCA
>VSPO01000019.1 GCA_009775375.1 Muribaculaceae bacterium
CCTTCAACACTTTGGCTGAGGGTTTGTTATGCCCTATAACATTTTTTTAATTCTAATTTTAAACAGTTTCTAAGAGTTATGAACATACATTTCGCTCCGGTGCAGGGACACACCGATGCACCCTACCGACATTTCCACGCTTTTTGCTACGAGGGAATCAACACCTATTACACTCCCTTCATACGTCTTGAACGCAATGAACTACGCAACCGCGACCGCAAGGATTTCACTTCGAGCCTGAACGGCAACTGCAATCTCAGGCCTCAAATCATTTTCAGGAATGCAGAGGAGCTCAATTCCTTGACCACCATTCTCAAAGGGGATGGCGTCAGCGCAATAGACTTAAACATGGGTTGCCCGTTCCCGCTACAGACGGGACACGGACGAGGAGCGGCAACCCTCTCCAACCATCAACTTGTGGACGCCGTCGGGAATGTCATCTCCTCTTCACCCGAGATTGATTTTTCTGTCAAGATAAGGCTTGGATTTAATTCCCCGGATGAATGGCAATATCTTTTAAAGACACTGAACAATCTAAGAATCTCACACATTGCGGTCCATCCGAGAATCGCACGCCAACAATATTCCGGCGACTTATATCTTGACCAATTCAAGGCGATTTTGCAAGAAAGCAAAAATCCCGTGATATTCAACGGCGACATCAAGAGCCTTGAGGATGCAGACCGAATCAAGAACCTTTTCCCCGACATTGCCGGCATAATGATAGGCAGAGGAATAATAGGACGCCCATCGCTTGCCGAGGAGCTCAGGCAAGGGAGGGAATGGGACCGCGCACAACGCATTGAAAAGATGCTCGAATTCCATCGCCTGCTTCTATCCCATTATGAGGAGACGCTTTGCGGAGACTCACAGCTGATCTCCAAAATCAAGCCATTCTGGGAGTATGCCGAAGATGAAATCAAGCGCAAGGCATGGAAGGCAATCAAGAAAGCTTCGAATATCGCCAAATATCATTCGGCTGTAGCCATGATAGATTGACAAAATCTCTGGAGAGCATTCCCCATCATTCAAAATTTAACAATAGATGAAAATATTAATCCTCGCAGCCATGGACAAAGAGCTGCAACTGATCACCTCGATACTTGGATCGGCCACCGCGCAGACCTTTGAGGGCATTACCATACATTTCGGGAAAATAGGCCGCCATGAGGTCTACGTGGCAAAATGCGGAATCGGGAAAGTGAATTCCGCCCTGTCGACGTATAAGCTACTGAAAGCCATATCGCCGGAAATGGTGATCAATTCAGGCGTGGCAGGAGGTGCGGGACTACCCATCGGAAACATACTTTTGGCCGACAGGGTGGCATATTCCGACGTGTGGTGCGGACCTGGCACACAATATGGAGAAGCCGACGGGTATCCCCTATTCTTTCAAACTTCATCGAAAGTCTTGGCATTGAAAGAAAACGGATGTCTCTCTGACGCAGTCAGAACAGGACTTATCTGCACTTCCGACAAATTTATTTCCACAGCCGACGAAATAAAATTCATAAGAAGCCATTTCCCGGACGTGTGCGCGGTCGATATGGAATCCGCCTCGATTGGCCAGACCTGCATAATGGAGGGAGTGGACTTCAGCATCGTCAGGGTGGTCAGCGACACTCCGGGAGAGGGGGAGAATACCAGTCAATATAATGATTTCTGGACAGACGCGCCCCTGAAGACCTTCTCCACCGTGCGCACCATCATCGAAAATCTCTGAAATCATGCGGGCGACAATCGGAAAATCCCAACTAAAGACCCTCATGCTTCCGATAGCAATGGTGGGCGGAGCATTGTTTGCACCTTGGATGGGGTATCTGACCTTTCTTTCTCCCTACCTGATTTTCACGATGCTTTTCATCACGTATTGCAAACTGAAAATATCTGATTTCAGACCCAACAAATTTGAAGCTACGCTTCTTTGCGTGCAAATGTCGATGGCAGCCGCGGCTTATGGTCTCACATTTTTCTGGAACCGTACGCTTGCCGAAGGGGTCTTCATATGTTTTTTCATCCCCACGGCCACAGCCGCCCCTGTCATAACGGCCATGCTCGGAGGCAGCATTTCAAGAGTGGCCACCTATAGCCTGATGTGCAATGCAGTAGTGGCAGTCGCCGGGCCAATCGTACTCGCAGCTGTAGGGGAGCATGAAGAGATGACTTTTTTTCAATCCTCCAGACTTATAATGTCGCAGGTCTTCCCTCTAATTGTCATGCCTTTGGCATTGGCACTTGCCCTAAGATACTTCGTCCCGAAGTTGCATTCCAAGATCGCAGGGATGCAGCAACTTTCCTTTTATCTATGGGCAGTATCCCTATTCATTGTAGTCGGAAGTTGCGTGAGCTTTTCAATCAACAACTGGACTCCGGATTCTACGGTCACGATGGTGCTTCTCGCCTTAGGGGCATTGGGAGCATGCTTGCTACAGTTTAAGGCGGGACGCATGATAGGCGGACGGTTTGGCGACAGAGTCTCGGGCGGACAGGGACTCGGGCAAAAGAACACAGTGCTTGCCGTCTGGCTGTCGCTTGCCTATCTTAATCCATTGGCTTCTATCGCGCCAGCGGCATACGTGGCATGGCAAAACAGCATAAATTCATGGCAGCTTATGCGACATGAGCGCAACAACCGTCAAAAAAAACGCTGAATGAATTCATTCAGCGTTTTTTATAAGACAACTGTCAGGCATTGCCATCAGTAGAAGACTGCGTTTGTTTCGGTTTCTCGCCGGATGGTTTAGGGCTCTTTTTATGTCGGTGATAGCCACGTTTATCCTTTGGCCTGCTATCGGCAGACTTTTTATACTGACGGGTATTACGCCGCCCGCTGCTTCTTCCTCCGCTTTGTGCCCCACCCTTTCTTGCTGCTGCTCCATAGGAGGGAGTTTCACCAAGATTTTCAGGCACCTCAAGTTTCTCCACTTCCTTCTCCAGAAGTTTCTCTATATTTCTGAATCTTGACCTTTCCTTTTCGCTTATAAACGTATAAGCGCTTCCTTCCTTGTCAGCCCTTGCCGTACGCCCAATCCTATGAACATAATCCTCGGCTTCGTGAGGCACGTCATAGTTGATGACCGTCTCTATATTGTCGATGTCAATTCCCCTGGAGATTATATCCGTGGCGACGACCACATTTATTTTGCCTGCCTTAAAATCCAGCATGACGTCTTCACGCTGATTCTGATCAAGGTCGGAATGCATTTCCGCCACCTTAATCTTGAATTTCTTCAAAGCCCTGGCGAGCTCCTTCACCTTCTGCTTCGACGACGAGAATATAATCACCCTGCTTGGAGGATTTTCCCTAAACAGGTTTTCAAGAATCGGAAGCTTCTGGGTCTCATAGCATACGTAGGCTCTTTGCTTTATCTTCTCGGCAGGCTTTGACACGGCTATCTTCACCTCCGCAGGATTGTTTAGAATCCGCTCGGCGAGTTGCTGTATCTTGGGAGGCATCGTTGCAGAGAAAAGAAGTGTCTGCCGCTCTTTCGGCAAGTGGCCAATAATCTGCATGATGTCGTCGATAAATCCCATGTCGAGCATTCTGTCGGCTTCATCAAGAATAAAGAACGAAACCTTGGAAAGGTCGACGTATCCCATGCTAAGATGAGCGAGCAACCTACCCGGGGTGGCGATCACCACGTCCGCCCCCATCTTCAGGCCTTTGCGCTGCTGATCATAGGTATGGCCATCGGTGCCTCCATATATAGCCATGCTGCTTACGGGCATGAAATAAGAGAAGCCCTGCATCTGGCGATCAATTTGCTGAGCGAGCTCTCGTGTCGGTGACATTACTACGCAGTTGACATGGTCTTGGGGATAATTGTCGTTGACGAGTCTCTCAATGACCGGCAAAAGATATGCCGCAGTTTTGCCCGTGCCTGTCTGAGCTACGGCGAGAAGGTCTCTTCCCTCCAGCACAGGGGGAATCGCAAGCTCTTGAATCGGAGTGCACTCATCGAAGTGCATGTCGTATAAGGCATCGAGCAAATCGTCGTTTGTCAGGATTTCATCAAATCTCATATCGTTTTTATTTATTTGCAAAATTAGGCAAAAAAATCCAATATTTCAATGACATTGGCAATTGAATCCGCTGATTGCATATCCATCCGGGGCATACCAATGCATGACACCGGAGGGCACTCGACACTTTAATGAGAACATTCCAAAGACAATCTTCCCCAAAACCGTCAATAAAATTATAGCAGTATGCAAAATTTTAACATTTATTAATCACGTTATGAATCAACATATTATATGTTAATTAACCAAATTTTTCTTTTTTTTCAGCTGAATTAAAACATTTTCTTGCGCCGCCATGTTATATGAATGTAACCAACAAAAACAATGACAACATGAAATCTAACGAAACTTTCAAACAAAGGCTCATCGGACTACAGGGCAATCTTCTTAGCTTTGCCTACCAGTTGACCACAAATAAGGAAGAGGCACGCGATCTCTTGCAAGACACCACCCTGAAAGCTCTCGATAATGAAGGCAAATACGTTGACAACGTCAATTTCAAGGGCTGGATCTTCACGATCATGCGCAATATCTTCATCAACAATTACAGGCAGACAGTAAGGAAAGCCACCGTAATCGACCAGACCGAAGACCTCTACCACCTCAATATCTCCCAGGAATCAGGATTGACAACACCGGAGGGTTCTGTTGCTGTCAAGGAGATATCATCTGCTCTTGAAAGTTTCCCTGATGAATACCGCATACCCTTCAATATGTATGTGGCAGGCTACAAATACAATGAAATCGCGGAAAAAATAGGTCTGCCTCTCGGCACAGTAAAAAGCCGTATTTTCTTCGCTCGCAAAAGACTGCGCGAACAGCTTAAGGACTATCAATAATATAGTCTGAGGCATTGAAACGCCATGCGATAGATTTCGTTAGATTGACAGTTGTTTTGACAATATCATTTCGGCTCCACGCCAATGTTTCGAATATTAGATCCCTAAACGCTTAACTTATATTACTTAATCCCAAGGCCGGCTTTTCAGCCGGCCTTTACTTTTTATACGCTGCAAGCAGACATAATTTTTCATTGGTATTTCCGTTTAAATCAATATGAAAGACATCCTTAATTTTTTATCAGAGCTTAAGGCCAACAATTGTCGGGAATGGTTTAACGACAATAAAGAGAGGTATAACGCCGTGAAGAAAAGCGTGGAGTCGCTGACAGAGAATCTTCTGGCAATGATTTCCGGATTCGACAGCGAAGCGTCAGGCCTGCGTGTGGCAGATTGCACGTATCGCATCTATCGCGACACAAGATTCTCATCCGACAAAACTCCCTTCAAGACCCACATCGGAATTTTCATAAATCCTCCCAAGGGTAAGAAATCATTCCGGTCGGGCTACTATCTACATATCGAGCCTGGCAACTGTCTTTTCGCTGCAGGCAATATCGGACTGCCCTCCGGTATGCTTAAAGCCGTCAGACAAAGCATTTACGATGAGATAGAGGAATACCGCTCAATCGTGGAATCTGAAGACTTCAAAAAGACATTCCCTTCAATCGGAGAAAACATGCTTAAGACCGCCCCTAAAGGCTTTCCGAAAGACTGGGAATTTATCGATTATCTCAAGCCAAAGGATTTCTGCTGTTCTTGCCCGATTTCCGACAAGACGATGCTTTCTCCAAAACTTTTGAAAACGCTCGAACCCATCTACCGTCGGGCAAAGAGATATAATGATTTCATCAATTACGCAATAGATGATTTTGAAGAAAACATGAATGCAAAGGCTTGACTTTAGAGCCCCTTAGACAACACCACCCCTACAGCCCCGAAATTTTAAGGAACGCTTAGAGAAGTGCTCTTATGGGAAGTGCTCTTATGGCATCCATAAAAATCGCAACGAGGGTATGCACTCACATGAGCGCATACCCTCGTTGCGTGATGACAGTCTCACCAAGAGCTTTACTTCTGTCGGAATCAGTCCAGAGCATCATCCGTCCAATCCGTCTTCGACAAGATCCGGTAGTCTTTCATCATTTCCAGATATTTCTTTATTCCGACGGCTCCACCGATTATCCCTCCTACGATAGCTCCGATTTTGGCGCTTTCAAGATCCTCATATCCGACGAACAACAGAAGATAGAGAATCCCAATGGCAAAGGGAATAAGGACGAACATGCACTGATGATGCCTTTTCCGGCATTCAATAGCAGTCAGCGCCACTTCCCTGACCGACATCCTGCAAACATCAATTCCTTTCAATCTGCGATAGAGCCAGCTGTCGATTAAGCCGGTGGTCAGGAAATATGCCATCAAATACAACGTAATCCATATCCCCGCTGATTGAGGAAACAATCTGTTGCTGAGGAATAACAGCGAAAAGACCGTCATTCCGAACGATATATCGGCAAAACGCCTGTAATTGCCAAGCAATCTGTCGAGAGAGGTTTTCCTCGTCAAGTCTATCATCATGTCAGATTTAAAAGATCCGCCTACTCCCGTGGTTGAATCCCACGTCTTCTTTAAATAATCCAATTCCATGCTTTTAGAGGGGTTAATTGTGTCTGTACTTAATTCGTCAATATTCTTTTGCCGCCATTGAGGCAAGTTTCTCCTTTGCTCTTCTCAACTTCGTGGCCACAGTGTTACGATTGAAACCTGTCACTTCGGATATCTCATCATAACTCTGCCCGTCGAGCCACATCATGACGAGCGCTTTCTCAGGAGCCGAAAGCATAGATATCAGATGATGAAGTTGAGCAATCCGCTCAGCCCGCTCCGTGTCAATTTCGTCAGAGGGTTCTATTATCTTCTCAATCGACACCATATCCTGCGACTTCTTATTTCGCCGCCAATTCGAGACACACGTGTTGAGGCATACTCGATATATCCAGGTGGACCGTCGGCTCTCTTCCCGGAATTCACCGATTCCCCTCCATATATTAATGAGTATGTCCTGCCTCAAATCCTGATATTCCTCTTCAGAACAGGAATAATAGAAACATATCCTATGAATAAGTGAATCATTTTCCCTGACAATATCCTCGAAAGCCAATCTGTTGCTTCGCTCTGTTTTTCGGGAGCTAACAACCGAAGCCACTGCCAACATCCATTTCCTTATTCCTTGTCCAAGGGCAAAAGAAGGCAGGGATAGGGAGGGCATATAAAGTGAATTAATCATGTTGTTGAGTGAAATTTTGATAAAGAAACTGACTCCTTAGCAATGCCCGCTTTGATGTCGCTTCTTATTTCTTTGACGCACGCGGCATGGAGATAGTTTCAAGAATCTGTTTTTTCTCGGTATTCAAACTTAGAAGATAATGAAGACCTACATTCGTATGGCTTAATTGTCAGAATGAAAAATGTAACGAAATCCTTACCCCGCTTTTATCAATGTCGGGAGCATCGCGGTAGGTCAGTCGCCAGACATAATCCACTCTCAGAAACGTCAGTATGTTGTCGATTCCCACGCCGACTTCCATGTATGGGGTCTTGCCCATCGGACGCGATTTCGAGTCAACCGGAAAACGATAGATATTATTGTTCTTTTCCGGATTGTTTTTGTCAGACAAAGAGCCGATAAGACCCTTGAACGTCACGGCTTCCCTTATTTTAAGTTTTTTGAGCAGAGGGACACGATTGAAGAGAATTCCATTGCCAAAATACGTGAAATCGAGCGCCGCATACTGATCATTGGCAAACTCCATGGGGTTCATCAGCGAGTAGCTTTCGGGCTGGATGGTGTAGGAAAGGTTGGCATTAGGCCACATCAATGCGGGATAATACACACTGCTCCAAACTTTCCCCATTTTGAGGACAATATCAGTGTAGCCAAAAGCGGAGAGCCACAACCTTTTCCTTACAGACAATTCCGTGCGGTTGAGCGTAAAGTCGGCACCCAACATACCCTTGGGACCGTACTCATGCGACAACTGAAGGACCCAAGCATCCATGTTCAAGGGAAGACGCTGCGTCCGTCCCTGCACAAACTTTTCTCCCGGAGCCCATCTGAGCGTCAGGCAAGCAGAAGCTTGCCGATAGCTTGCATCGCTACGTCCGTCGGCAAACGTGAAGGGAAGCCAACGAGTGGCATACTGTGTCTCATGGTTCAGGGAAGCCTCCACCGAAAAATTATTCGGCAATTCAAGGATGTACCCAAGCTTTGCCAGACGGCGATACGTCACGAGAATACTCTCCTTTCTTTTAAGCGACAGGAAAACGTTGTCTTGCGACGTGAAAAGATAATGCTGCCCAATCATGTCGAGGTCGTAGGAATATGAGCAGTAGAATCCATGCCTTGGCCATTCATAGGAATGGTTTTTCTTTGGCTGAAAAGAATACTCCAAATCGGCTTTATATTTCCATTTCTTGTCTCGAGTGCCGTAAGCGACATAGCCCTTTGCAAATATGTGAGGATTCAATGCCGACATGGTCATACCTCCGATGCGGATTCTCAGACCCTCCACCGAGCCTCCGCTAAAGAGGGTGTTGACCGGACCAAGATCCACCGTGCTGGGCTTCCCAGTCTTTACGTATCCGCTTTCCATGAGCGCAAGCAGCTTCTCCCCCCAATATAATAATGGCACTTTCCTCATCTCTCCCATCATCTCCCCCATTCTCGACTCCGCCTCCGACAACGGAATCATCCTTTCCGACATCCAGAAATTAGAATTTCTTCCCCTTGCCTCTTCGAGCTCAAGACTGTTTCCAAGCTTGGAATAATAATCGCCAAGGTCAGTTCTTTTTTCATAGCTAAACTTATCATAGCTTGTCGTCTTCCTGACGTACATCTTAGGAGTGCCCGGGGCAATCTGCATCTCAAGGCATACGTCGTCGTAGGTCTTATGGCGGTTGCCGAGACTGTCTTTCATAAAACTTTGGCTGACGAAAATATTGTCGACATAGTTGACGTTGACAGCCTTGGGAGCCCGCATCGTCAGTTTCTTGACGAACATCGTAGTGTCGCCGACAGGGACATATATTTTTCCGTTGAAGCCCATTGATTCCGGATTGTGGGGGGCGAAACTCAATTCTATGCATTTGTCGTTGCCGATGTAGACAGTGTCGGCAAGATAATATTTATAGAAATCAGGTCCTATCTTTGAAAGAGGACTTACAAATCTGTTTTGAAGAAATACTATATCATTTCCATAGATATCTATTTCCCTAATTACATCTTCAAACATCAGCTGCATGTTTTCCTGGTTGAGCACCTCATCAAGACCTGCGCTACGATAGCCTCTTGTTATCTCCTTATCCGCCTCGGGATGCTTGCTCCGAATTCTTGTAGATACTTTTTCCTTGAATATCATGTCGAGAATCCTTTTTCCTGTCCAGGAAGAGGTGTCGACATAATTTTTCAGGAAATTACCTTTTTTGCCAAGGAATCCGGACTCAAAATCGCCATTGAAATCATTGAGGGCTATGACCGACTTCTCATATTTGTCGTAACTATAGAAAGGGCTGTTGGCGGGATCATGGTCTTTTGACGCTTCCCTGATTTTTCTGACAAAATCCACAGCCGGATTATTCTTCTTGGAATATTTTTCTTTTTTTGGCCTCACCACAATTTCCTGAAGATCGGTGGAAGCCGGCTCCATCATTATTCTTAGCTCATAATCATCAGCCGCAATTTCCAGTGGTCTGGATACATAACCCGTATATTCCACCCTCCATCTGTCGAGTTTCCGACTTTTAGGAATCCTGAAGCAGCCGTTTTCATCAGCCACCAGACTACGGTTTGGCCTATTCTCATTGATGATATTCGCAAATGGGAGAGATTCACCTGATAAGGAATCAACGACCTGACAGAAAATCATTCCGTCGGATAATGTAGAGGAGGCCTGGCCGGAAGCGAATGCCATGGATTGACTTGACAAGATCACCGACAAAAGCGCGAACAATAAGACAACACACCTTCTCAAGATGTGATTTGCTGCTGAACGTTTACTTGTGACTTGTCTTTGTTTCATTACAATTTTAAACAACTACGTTAGCCGGAATGTTACGACTCGGGATGATATAATATGATTTCCTGTTACATAACGAGCTTTTCCTTAAATTATTTCTGACAACGGGCAACATGATTGTTTTCGTTTATTCAAAATTACCCTTTTATAGCATATACCTCAGAGTGTTTTTGGGGAGGAGGGGGACCACGGCCCTTGGCCGTGGCACAGTAATGCCATCCGGCTGTTGTTTTCTGTTTTCCGTTGTCGGTTTTCTGTGGTCGGTTTTTGTTTGGTGTTTTGTTTTGAAAAAATTTGTTTTGTTTTGGAATTTTTTGTTCCGATTTTGTTTTTATGAGGAGGGGATTATAGTTTTATGGCTTTTGTAGCTTTTATAGCTTTTATGGGGAAGATGGGATTATGGGGAGGATAGGATTTTAGGAGGATGGGAATTGTGGCTGTTGTGATTGCAAAGATAGTCATGGGATTATGGGGATTAATGTTACTATGAGGAAAATTTGCAGTATGGAAATCTCATAATTTATATGTATATTTGCGTATAAACACAATATTATGGCATTTGAAATCGAACACAAATATCTTGTAAAGGATGAATCTTACAAAGATATGGCTTATACGAAGGTGGAAATCAGGCAAGGCTATCTTAACCGTCTTCCACAACGCACGGTCAGAGTCCGGACAAAAGGAGATAAGGGCTATTTAACCGTGAAAGGCATAAACGAGGGTGACAAGAGACTCGAGTTTGAATACGAAGTACCATTTAAGGATGCTCTTGAGATGCTTGAGCTATGCGAACCCGGCATAATCCATAAGACACGTTGGCTTGTAGATTACGAAGGAAACATTTGGGAAGTGGACGAGTACCACGGATCACATGAAGGCATGACAGTTGCGGAAATTGAAATTCCGGATTCTTCATATAAATATACAATCCCCCCATTCATAGGAGAAAACGTCACAGGCAACCCGGCTTACTATAATTCAAACCTCTGAAAACAGAGGCAAAAAGAAGTTTTGCCTCTGTAGGCTGCAACGAAGTTTGAGAACCGCCGCATCATCGCCTTTTCTCCAGCCCTTTCAGCATCATTGTCAGCTCGTCGCGCACGTCAAGGAGCTTGTCGATTATGTCCATACGTTTGGTGATATTGGTGCGGTTGAGCCGCATCTGCTCTTTAGCGGCCTCGATCTTAAGCCCCCTGACCTTCACCAAATAGTAGATGATGCGCAAAGTCTCGATATC
This sequence comes from Muribaculaceae bacterium, assembly GCA_009775375.1. GTDB lineage: Bacteria > Bacteroidota > Bacteroidia > Bacteroidales > Muribaculaceae > Lepagella. The sequence continues at coordinate 11,181 of VSPO01000019.1, forward strand.
ATCGGGGGTGTAGTATCTTAAATTTGTGGAGCTACGGAAAGGCTTGACATCAGGGAATTCACTCTCCCAATATCTCAGCGTCGGTTGCGAAACTCCAATGATTTCCGCCACGTCTTTAATCTTATAATATTTTTTAGTCAAATCTGAAGCCATAATCCAAATTTTTTCAGTCAAGCACCATACCGGCATTGTCGGCCACCCGAATCATCTCCGTATATTGCTCGGGAGTTAAATCCATAAAAAAATAATTCACCGGGTTCTGGCTTTTCTCCTTATGTATCACCTCATAATGAAGATGAGGTTCTTTGGAAGCCCCTGTCGAACCCACTCTCCCGATCTCCTGACCACGCTTCACGACATCGCCCTCCGCAACAAGAATGCGGTCGAGATGGGCATATCTGCTGCAATAGTCGAAACCATGGCTGATCTCTATGCAATTTCCCAACCCTGCAAGACGGTCGGCCTTTTCGATTATCCCGTCTCCCGTGGCGAAGACAGGCGTGCCGGAAGACGCCGAGAGGTCGATGCCTTCATGAAGAATCGTGGAGCCGTTAATTGGATTTCTTCGTAGCCCATAGCCTGAGGATATAATGAAATCACCCGCCTTGATGGGAATGACAGAGGGAATATGCGCAAGCTTCTCCTGCTCATTTCCTATTGCCTCACGAAGCTGATTGAAGCTTTGCACCTGGGCGAAAAGCTGACGTTCCAAAAGATCCATCCGTTGGGTGAGCCTGGTGACGAGTCCCGCATCATTCAGCTTCTCAAGCTCCCTATAACGATTCTCATTGTCAAGCCCGGCAAGACGCTGCCCTCTGCTCATAGGCTCCATCCCCATCATAACGCGATAGAAATTATCATCGCGTTCCTGAAGCCTCTCCATGACTTTCAGGGAATTGTCAAGACGTCGCTCAAGAATGGCATATTGAGTGCGTAGCTGGGTATTCTCTTTCCGGAGATTTTCCTCGGTCGGGGAATCGAAAAAATAAAAAACGAGCACGAACAGAGAGAAAGCAATCGCCAACGCAATCATCCACGTCTTCCCCCACGTGGCAAGACGCATTCTTAGCGACGGATATACTCTCTCGAAGTTATCTGTCTCCGGATTATATTGATAATAGACTTTTTTAGCCACTTTTCATTATGAATTGAGAAACTTCCATCTGTTTGATATTGCAAAATTATTGAAAATCCACTAATTTTGCAACTTAAATTAAGAACGACATAAAAAACCAGGCAAGTTGCAACAGTCAGACTGCCGGGAAGACTGAAGTAATGACATTAATCAAATGTGTGTTGAATCAAGACACACCCTTAACCAATATATAATGACAGCTAACGAAATCAGAGAATCGTTTAAGTCTTTCTTTCGCGAAAAAGGGCATCAAATCGTGCCTTCCGCACCGATGGTAATCAAAGACGATCCCACGCTGATGTTCACCAACGCGGGCATGAATCAATTTAAGGACATAATCTTAGGCAACCGACCCGCAACCCACAGGCGCGTGGCCGACAGCCAGAAATGTCTCCGCGTGTCGGGCAAACACAACGACCTTGAGGAAGTGGGACATGACACCTACCACCACACAATGTTTGAAATGCTCGGCAATTGGTCGTTTGGAGATTATTTCAAAGAGGAAGCGATCGAATGGGCATGGGAATATCTCGTAGATGTGCTGGGCCTGAACCCCGACCGACTTTATGCAACGGTCTTCGAAGGATATGAGCCGGAGGGTCTTGAAAGAGACAATGAAGCCGCATCCTATTGGGAAAAGCATCTACCGAAATCACATATCATCAACGGCAACCGCCACGACAATTTCTGGGAAATGGGCGACACCGGACCTTGCGGCCCATGCTCCGAAATCCATATCGACCTCCGTTCGGATGAGGAGAGAAAGGAAATCGACGGAGCGACCCTGGTCAACAAAGACAATCCCCAAGTGATTGAAATCTGGAATCTCGTCTTCATGCAATACAACCGCAAGGCCGATGGCTCCCTTGAGCCTCTGCCAGCAAAAGTGATCGACACGGGCATGGGATTTGAGCGACTCTGCATGGCATTGCAAGGGAAAAAATCCAATTATGACACAGACGTATTCACTCCCATAATTGATGTCATTTCAGGAATGACCGACCTTAAATATGGTGTTGACGCCAAGGTTGACGTAGCAATGCGTGTCGTAGCCGACCATTTGCGCACCATCGCATTCTCTATCGCCGACTCCCAGCTCCCGTCGAATGCCAAGGCCGGATACGTGATTCGCAGGATTCTTCGCAGGGCTGTCAGATATGCATATACATTCCTCGGCAGGAAAGAATCCTTCCTCTATCGACTCGTGGATTGTCTTGTAGACCAAATGGGCGAATCATATCCCGAACTCAAGGCACAACAAGACCTTATAAAGAAGGTGATCAAAGAGGAGGAGGAAGCCTTCCTCCGCACTCTCGACAACGGCATCAAGCTTCTCGACTCACTTATGGAGAATTCGAAAGCCGAAGGCTCACAAACATTGTCGGGCAAGGATGCCTTTGTCCTTTACGACACCTACGGATTCCCTCTCGACCTTACTGAGCTAATCCTGCGCGAAAACGGAATGGATCTGGACCAGAAGGGATTTGACACAGAGATGAAGAAACAAAAGGAAAGAGCCCGCAATGCGGCCGCCGTCGAGACAGGCGACTGGACTGTCGTGGCTCCCGGCGAGCAGGAATTCGTGGGCTACGACCTCACTTCCACTCCGACTTCCATACTTCGCTATAGGAAGGTGAAACAAAAAGGTAAAGAATATTTCCAGATTATTCTCTCGAAGACGCCATTTTATGCCGAGATGGGCGGACAGGTGGGCGACCGAGGCTTCCTGACTTCCGAGAACGGAGAGAAAATCGAAATATTCGACACTAAACGAGAGAACAATATAGGAGTGCACCTTACCCATAAACTCCCATCGGATCCGTCAGCGTCTTTCACGGCAGAAATCGACGAAGCCGCACGCATGGCAACGTCGGCCAACCACTCCGCCACCCATCTTCTCCATGAAGCCCTTCGCGAAGTGCTCGGCAATCACGTTGAGCAAAAGGGATCTTTCGTATCGCCGAGCGTGCTACGCTTCGACTTTTCACACTTCCAGAAAGTCTCTCCGGAGGAACTTCGCAAGGTGGAGCATATCGTCAATTCAAGGATACGCAAGGCAATGCCGCTTGAGGAGGCTCGCGAAATGCCTATAGAAAAGGCTCGCGAAATGGGAGCGATGGCCTTGTTTGGAGAAAAATACGGCGACAAGGTCAGGGTCGTGAGATACGGCACATCAGTGGAGCTCTGCGGCGGCACGCACGTCGCCAACACGGGCAACATAGGCATGGTCAGGATCCTTTCTGAAAGCTCGATAGCCGCAGGAATACGCAGAATCGAAGCCGTGACAGCCAATGGCGTTGAAGAGATGCTCGACAATTTCCAGGACACCATGAAGGATCTTTGCTCCTTCCTTGGAAATTCCTCCAACATAAAGGCAGCCGTGGAGAAATCCATTAAAGAGAACACGGAGCTGCATAAACAGGTGGAAGAGTTTATGGCAGAGCGCACCCGCAATCTGACGACCGAGGTCCTGAAGAATGCCACAGTCATCAATGGGGTGACCGTATGCAAGATCGCCGGGCCAAGAATGCCGGAAATCGTGAAGAACGTTGCCTTCAACATCCGCAAGAGCTCACCCGAACACACCGTCTTCATCGGCACCACCGTCACCGGCGACAAACCGCTACTCACTCTTATGGTGACAGATGACCTCGTGAAACAAGGCATCAATGCCTCCCAAATTATCCGCGAGGCTGCAAAGTCAATAAAAGGCGGCGGCGGCGGACAGCCATTCTTCGCTCAGGCAGGAGGCAAGGACATTGATGGACTTTCTCTTGCTTACGACAAAATCATTGAGCTTCTGAAGATATAAATTTTAGCATCGCCAATACGGCAGCCATCCAAAATCCCACAAAAATGCGGAATTTCGATAAAAATTCTACATTTTTGTGGGATTTTTTGTTCTTCAAGGCGTATTTCCACATTTGAGATGTAACATTTTCGCGCTATAGTTGTCATTTAATTGTATGGGGCGTGTCAGGTCCTTCTCCACTTACACTCTCCCAATCTCATATAACCCTTTTATCAATTATGGAAATCACTAAATACAAAATGAAGTCTCTTATGCTGGGCATATCATTGTCTTGCTCCGCATTTTTGTTTCCGGCCATGTCGCAGTCTTACGTGGTCTTAGCCAAGGACGCGAAAGTCTTTGACGAGCCCAATCCCACTTACGTCACGCTAAATCAAAAAAACAAGGAAGTCGCTCCTGTCGCCGGCATGGCATTCAAGAAAATCGAGGATAAGGCAGGATGGTCGATGGTGGAATATTCACCGGGGCTGAGGGGATATATTTCCGACCTTGTGAAGGCCGGGAAATGCTCCAAGCCCAAAGTCGGCACATATACCGTAAAAAATAAGGGCAACGAAAAACTTGCGGCAACCTTCGACGGCACATCATGGACAGCCACAGTCGGCGCAAAAAATTATAGTGGCAAGGATTTCAACAATATTGTGGTCTTCTTCGATGCGAAAAACAATCCGGCCTATTCCTTAGTGGATTTCGGATCCGGGCCAATAGTAATGTGCTACGACAACAGCGTCACAAATTTCTTCTGATTATTCATAGCGCTTTCCTCTTGATTTTTCCGGGGAAGAAATACTGCCCTTTACGTTTAGTGGCACCGCCGTATTCCACTGCATGTCTCGGGCATCTATGATAGCAGGCCAGACACGAACAGCAATCGCCGCCCCAGACAGGGCGGCCTTTTTTCATAGTGATGTTTCTCCGGCAACAGTTGGCCGCGCATATTCCGCAACCGATACACTCTATTGAACTTCTCCATTTTACTGGAAATATTCCCCATTTCCTGAAAAGAGGATAGATGAGCTTTGTCTTCAATCGGGGCATGGATCCTCTGACCACATCCACGACACGTTGCCGCGATATTATCCCCTCGGCAATTTCATTGATCCTTGTCCGAGCCTCGTCAAGTTTTTTCCTCTCCAAATCATGCGGATCGACATCGAAGCCGGGCAAAAGGACGTAGTTGTTGGGCATCGTCACGCTCCATATGGATTCCGCAATAAAACATCTGCTCATCAGACTCCTCTGAATCATCTCCGGAGCAAGTGCGACTTCATCGCCACAAGTCATGACAATCCATATTCTTCCGCCACCCTCATTGACCTCATGGATAAAACTATGCGGAAGGCTATCGACAAAGTCCAGCATATCCGGAGCAACGCCCCATGAATAAACAGGGAATACAAGTCCAAGAGTCTCCCCCTTGAACGTTATGTCGCGATCTTTGATATCCGAGATGCAGACAACGTCCTCATTTAGAATAGACCCTAACGTCTCTGCCACGTAAGCGGAATTTCCGGTGCCGCTAAAATAAAAAATCATATTCCTGCAAATATTCTAAACACCAATTCCTTCAGCAATTCATATTCATTCTGGGTGGAGCCAATACCCTTGCTATGAACGTCGTATTCCCTAATTGCATGGATAGCAGCAAGAGCCTGCCGGGCATTGTAGTAGCGCAAACCGTCGCGATAATCCCTCAGCGCATAGGGAGTCTTCAATTCAAGGGCAGCCATCAGCGAACTGTCGCTTTTGTCGCGGGTCACCGCAGCGATAAACAGCTTGGAGAAATAGCTGAATATCGTAGCCACTATCATTACTCCCGGGTTTTGACGAGGATTCCTTGAAAAATACTCCACTATCATCATCGACTTGGGATAATCTTTTTTCGACAATGCCTTTACCAGCTCAAAAGTGTTGAAATCCTTTGAAATGCCGATGTTCCTCTCAATCAACTCCGGGGAAATCCTTTTCACGTCGGCTCCGGCCGCCACTATCAGCTTGTCGATTTCTCCGAAAAGTTTGCTGAGGGGATTTCCGATATAGTCGCAAAGCAGGCTGACCGCCTTCTCGTCTATACCAATTCCTTTGGACGCACAATAATCCATAATCGGGCCGGAAAGCTGATAGTCTCTTAATTTATCGCTCCTGAAGACCACGCAATCGACATCTTTTGCCTTCTTAATCAACGACGATGTAGCAGGAATCACATCGCCCTTATAAACTACCACGAGCACAGTAGTAGGGTTCGGATGAGCCACGTATGAGGAAAGTTTATCGAGCTGCGATTTTGCCTGACTCATTGTCTGAGCCTCCTTCAGCATGACAAGCTGCCGCTCCGCCATTACGGGATACTGCTGCGCACAACCAATGACACGCCCTATGTCGGAGTCCTGACCATAGAAAGTCATGGAATTGAAATCCCTGTCGGCTTCATCTACGACTGAGTTCTCAAGCGCTTTTACTATTTGGTCGATATAATAGGTTTCCTCCCCCATCAATATATAGACAGGCGAGAATTTTCCCTTCTTTATCGAGCTCATCAATTCCCTGAAACCGGGACCCTTGTTCTTGTCAGTCAAAGCCATTTATCTCCATCTTTGGTTTTAGAAATTGTTTAAACTTTTTACGCTAATGAAGTTGATTAATGCCTTCATCCTTATTTTGAAGGCTCTTTTCCAATCTTTCATCATCTTTTCGGCTGTTTTTGAATCACTCATCGGTCGTTTAGCCCGCTAAACTCCCTCTTCGCTTTTCAAAACCATCTCGAAAATATGACGAAATCTTGAAAAAGAAAAAGATTAAACAACTTCTTCAAAAAAATATTTCCTGAAAATCGTGAATATCACTACCGTCCCAATAAAACTGGCAACCAGCAACACAGTGTTCTCCATTCCTCCCGTCAAACCGACTGCACTTAACATTCCATCGTTGTCACAGCCACGCCATTCCACAAGCACAACCACGCTGTTGTTTAATGCGTGGGCAAATATAGGGGGCCATATGCTTCCTGTCCAGACGAGAAGGTAGCCAAAATATACTCCCATCAACAATCTCGGGAAAAATCCGAAAAACTGGAAATGCATTGCGCTGAAGACCAACGCCGTCAGCCATACAGCGGCATGTTTGCCCACATTGGATTCTCTTAAAGTAGTCTGCAACCCACCCCGGAAAAACATCTCTTCCGAAAATCCGGTCAAAAGTCCCACCACAAGGACATTTATCAATAGCTCCCATAAATAATAGACTCCGAAAATCTTATCCGTCACGGCAGCACTTGAACTCTCCCAATCCCTCAATGTCTGCTCAAGACCGGATGCCCACTCAGGGAACTTAATCGAAGCGTTCCATTCAATGATTAAGTTCATTGCCGGCATTGACATTAAGAATACGGCTATTATTGCCGCATACACCTTCGGAGGAGCCGACTTCCTTAAGCCAAGGAAGAGGAAAGGATCCTCGCCCGAAAATTTCGCCGTGAGCCATGCAGGCAGACAGAAAGCAACGACACATTGGGCTACAGAAGTGATGATTATCTCTCCCCAATCTGTCAGCAACGTCAGACTTTTCAGCCAGACAGACAGACCAGACACGACGAGCATGCCAATAAAAAACGACCCGAAAAGCACACAAAGCCTAAGGACCGTGCTTCTCCTAAGCATCAAATTGTAATCCGCGCAATCAGACATCGAAAATTTTTCTTGTGAAAATGAAATCGCGGCCAAGATATTTCTCCCTCACAGTCGGATTGGCAGCAAGCTCTTCGCTCGTGCCCTGAAACAGAATCTTCCCTTCAAACAGGAGATAGGCCCTGTCAGTGATGCGGAGGGTCTCCTGGGCATTGTGGTCGGTGATTAGAATTCCTATATTCTTTGATTTCAACTTATAGACGATTTCCTGAATGTCGGAGACGGCAATAGGGTCGACTCCGGCGAATGGCTCATCGAGCATTATGAATTTAGGATTAATGGCGAGACATCGGGCGATTTCCGTGCGGCGACGCTCTCCTCCCGACAATTGGTCGCCAAGATTTTTGCGGACTTTCTGAAGCCGAAACTCGCTTATAAGGCTCTCCAGCTTCTCCTTTTGATATTCGGCCGAAGTCGGCGTCATTTCGAGCACAGCCCTGATATTGTTTTCAACGCTGAGCTTCCTGAAGACAGAAGGCTCCTGCGCAAGATAGCCTATACCCAATTGCGCGCGTTTATAAACGGGATATTCAGTTATGTCATGTTCGTCAAGGAATATTTTCCCCTCATTCGGAGTGATAAGTCCGGTCGTCATATAGAAAGTAGTGGTCTTTCCCGCACCGTTAGGACCGAGCAGACCTACAATCTCACCCTGCGAGACATCAATGGAGACATGGTTGGCCACAGTCCTTTTCCCATATCTCTTAACGAGATTTTCTGTTCGCAACACTCCTTTTTCAGGAATCACTATCTTCCTATCCTCCTCTATGGCAGCGCCATTCTCCTCCAACTTCAGGCTTTCTTCTATCGACACCCGTTGCATGTCGGCAACGGGGGAATCAACCTGCCCGGAATCACCGTCTGATACCGACGACGTTTTTTTCTTAAACAATGGAAATATTTTCATATCTTTCAAGAGTGGGTTTTCTCATGTGCCGCTGTGAGCAACGACCGAATATAATCCGTCAGCAACTTGATGGCCACCTTATTGCTACCACCCTGAGGGATAATCAAGTCGGCATATCGTTTCGATGGCTCAATATATAGCTCATGCATCGGCTTGAGAGTTTCCTGATAACGGTCGATCACAATTTGAGGAGTGCGGCCCCGCTCAATGCAATCTCTCGAAATGACCCTTATCAGGCGTTCGTCGGCATCAGCATCGACAAACACCTTGACGTCGAGCATATCGCGAAGCGGCTTATCTGTCAGGACAAGTATGCCCTCTACCACGACCACCTCTCTCGGCTTAACGACCACCGTCTCTTTCATTCTGGAGCACGTCAGGAAGTCGTAGGTCGGCATCTCAATTGCCTCTCCATTCTTAAGACGGTTGAGATGATCACACAGCAGACTCCATTCAATCGAAGCAGGCTCGTCGTAGTTCATCTTGAGCCTTTCTTCCAAAGGGATATGCGCATTGTCTTTATAATAGCAGTCCTGGGGCAAGACAGCGACCCGGTCGGCGGGCAACGATTCAATGATCTTGCGCACGACCGTGGTCTTTCCCGAACCGGTGCCTCCTGCAATTCCTATTATCAGCATGTTGTAAACTTTGTTGTTAAGTATATTTATGAAGAATTCTTATATCACCATCGTCCTGGCAAGCATCCCGAATCTTCCATTGGCAAAATTAATAAAATAATCCCAAGAGAACAAAACGATGGCATAAAAGTGTTTTTATTATTGAAGTCGTCCGGCCATTTCTTCTTTATTCTCTCATTTTCCCTATAAAGGAGGTCTTCAAATTTTTTTTTATGGGGAAGAAGTGGAATGTGCGAAAATTTCCGAAATACCGACCATTCCAAGAAAAGGATATCAGCCGTTTTGATTCCGGATTGCTTATTTTTTATTAATTTTGCAGATGTTTTACGAAAAGGGAGCTATTCCTTGGCCTCATATCCGGGACTGCCCGTTTTCTCACTTTTTAATAGAGACAAGACAATGATTGTTTCATCAATTGCTTCATTCGGCCGTTATTGCATGTTCCTGACGCAAGTGTTTCGCTTGCCCGACAAAGGGAAGGTGTTTTTCAACCGCCTGATTTTCGAAATCAACAAGCTGGGTGTGGATTCCATCCCGCTCGTGATAATCATCTCCCTGTTCATAGGGGCGGTCATAACAATTCAGATGACGATCAACATCGTCTCGCCGCTGATTCCGTCGTATTCCACGGGATTGGCCACGCGTGAGATTCTTCTTCTTGAATTTTCATCCACTATGATGAGCCTCATCCTTGCCGGAAAAGTAGGAAGCAACATAGCCTCTGAAATCGGCACGATGAGAGTGACCGAGCAAATAGACGCCCTTGACATTATGGGCATCAATTCCGCCAATTTCGTGGTTCTCCCCAAAATTATAGGTTTCGTATTCTTCGTCCCAGTCCTTTGTATTCTCTCGATGTTCATGGGCCTTGTGGGCGGATGGTTCATCGCCCAGTTCACGTCAATGCTGTCGCTGGAAGACTACGTTTTCGGCATCCAGTCTTTTTTCAACGAATGGTACGTATGGTACGGCATAATCAAGACCGTAGTCTTCGCCTTCATAATCACGACCATAGCAGCCTATTACGGCTACTACGTAAAGGGGGGTGCCCTCGAAGTCGGACAGGCAAGCACGAAGGCCGTGGTGTCAAGTTCGATTATAATCCTTTTGGCCGACGTAATCCTGACAAAACTTCTTCTCCAGTAAATCCAAGCAAAATATGATTGAAGCTAAGAATATATCAAAATGGTTCGACGGACAAAGGGTGCTTTACGATATCTCCGCCACATTTGAAACCGGGAAAACCAACCTTATCATCGGACAAAGCGGCTCGGGAAAAACCGTTTTCATGAAATGCCTGATAGGTCTGCTTTCGCCGGAAGAGGGGACTATCCTGTATGACGGGCGGAAATTCCGCTCCATGAACGAGCAACAGAAACGGGCATTGCGCACGGAAATAGGAATGCTCTTCCAAGGGTCTGCCCTATTTGACAATGAAACCGTGTTCGGCAACGTGCTCTTTCCCCTGAAGATGTTCAGCCCTCTTTCCCACGACGAGCAAGTTGAACGTGCCCACTTCTGCATCAAACGCGTAGGCTTGAACAATGCCGACGACAAATATCCATCTGAAATATCCGGGGGTATGCAGAAGCGTGTTGCCATCGCCCGTGCTATAGCCCTAAACCCCAAATATCTGTTCTGCGACGAACCAAACTCAGGTCTCGACCCACGAACATCAATCATGATTGACGAGCTTCTGAGCGACATCACTCATGAATATGGCATCACCACAATAATCAACACCCACGACATGAACTCCGTGCTCGGCATTGGAGAGAACATCGTCTTCATTAATAAAGGGCATTGCGACTGGAAGGGAAACGACCACAACATTTTCCGGTCGACCAACGAAGACCTCAACAATTTCGTTTTCGCCTCAAAGCTTTTTAAAGAGGTCAAGACTTTCCTTGAGAGGGAATATGAGGCTGAGGAAGACGTCTGAAAACCTTCGCTTCACTTCCTCAAAGTCAATCACCTTTCCAATCTCCCGGCTCATGGAAGTCACTCCCTTGTCGACGAAGCCACAGGGATTTATAACGTTGAATCCCCGAAGGTCGGTATTGACATTGAGAGCAAGACCATGCATCGTGCAGAATCGGCTGCATTTCACTCCTATAGCACATATTTTCCGTTCTGAAGGACTTCCTTTCCCGATCCAGACTCCGGAAGCTCCGTCTATGCGTTCCCCCTTTATCCCGTAGAGACCAATCATACGAATGACCGCCTCTTCAAGCAAAGCCACATAATCCTTGACTCCGAGGCGATGCGCCTCCAAGTCAAGAATGGGATATACTACAAGCTGGCCGGGGCCATGATATGTCACGTCGCCGCCACGCTCAATTCTATGCACTTCCACCCCCATTGCCTCCATGGCTTTTTCCGGCATCAGAAGGTTGGACGCATTCGCATGGCGTCCCAGCGTGACGACGGGATCATGCTCCACCATTATCAGATACTCCCTATCAGGTTTTTCGCCTCTCTTCTTGCTTGCCACCATGGCGTCGAACAATTCATGCTGCCTGCGCCAACCCTCCGCATATCCAAGCCTGCCCCAATCTTCTACCTCAATCATAACTTCATCTTCTCTTCTCAATCTACGTGTCGCTCGGCATGATAACTCGACCTGACCATCGGACTGCTTTCGATATGCCGGAACCCTTTCCTCTTCCCTATCTCTCCATATTCGGCAAACGTATCGGGGTGGATGTAATCCTGCAGGGGATAGTTGGTCTTCGCCGGCTGAAGATACTGCCCTATCGTCATGACCTCGCACCCTACGGCAAGAAGATCATCCATCGTCTGGAGAATCTCTTCGCGTGTCTCTCCAAGACCGAGCATTATCCCCGACTTCGACCTTATCCCTTTCGATGCAATGTAGCTTATCACTTTCAATGAATTGTCGTAGGTGGCCCAAGTTCTCACTTCGGGGGTCAGTCGTCTCACAGTCTCAAGATTATGGGAGATTACGTCAGGCTTTTCGGCAATCACCATGTCGAGAAGCTCCGTTCGTCCTTGGAAATCCGGAATCAATACCTCCATCGTCACTCCCGGACATTCCCTCTTCAAGCATCTTATCATATCCGCCCAATGCCCGGCTCCAAGATCCGGAAGGTCGTCTCTATCTACCGACGTGATGACTACGTGCTTCAATCCAAGCTGCTTTACGGACTCCACTATTTCTCCGATTTCCCGCTTGTCAAGCGGAAGAGGTTTCCCGGTCGCAACGTTGCAGAATCGGCAATTGCGTGTGCAAATATTGCCTCCAATCATGAATGTAGCCGTGCCGTGTCCCCAGCACTCCGCGCGGTTTGGGCACATTCCGCTGCTGCATATTGTATGGAGGTGCTTTTCATTAAGCAAGCCCACCACTTGACTTGTCTTAAATCCTCTCGGCAGTTTTATCTTAAGCCATTCCGGCTTACGGCGAAAATCGGCTTTCTCATTTTGCTTATACATTGTCATAATCTTAATTTATCAATTTTCCATGGCTGAATGATGCTTTTTTTCAAACCTAAGGAGGCGTGCCTTCATTATGAAACATCTCCTCCGAATAAAACCCGGTCTCGTCAGTTGCGAGCCAACTTTTTGGTTGATTTAAGGCATCTTCCCTGCAAAATTAATCATTTACGGTTAAAATTGTCGAATCAGTAATTAATTTTTCATTATTTTTTTCTTTGAGTCAAAACTAATTTTGTAACTTAGCGCAAGATTTTGCAACCCAATAATATTTTTTTGGACATTTTATCTGAATCTATATGAAAAAGTATTTCACACTGACCGCGTGCCTTATCCTCGCGTCTGTTGCCATGATGGCGCAACAAGCCGTCAATTGGAGTTTCAAGCTTACCGGCGACAAAACCGAGAATCCGGCCATCGTAATGACAGCCGACATTGGGACGGGCTATCATCTTTTCTCAACAGACAATCCCCCGGGCGGCTCCAACCCCATGGAGTTCTTCTTCGAGACCAAAGGCTGCACGCTCGATGGGAAACCCACAGCCGACAAGGCTTACACAAAGCAATTTGATGAAATCTTCGAAGTTGACCAACATTTCTATACAGGAAAGGTCACTTTTACACAAAAGCTCAAGCCTACTGCCAAGGATTTCTCCGTGAATGTGGAAATCAAAGGACAGGTATGCGATGACAAGGGGTGCATTCCCGTTTTCGCCTCTCACTTTTTTGCCGGCTCCGCCATTGTTCCTGCCTCAACCCCGGCTCCCGCCGAAAAGGAAGCAGACAAAGCAAAAAAAGAGGAAGAAAAGGCCGTGCAGGAGATTGTCGCAATGACAGATTCCCTTCAGGAAGCAGAGGCGCCTCTTACGCCAGCCGCCAATCTCAGTGGAGTGGACGCCGCCGACCACTCATGGTGGGACAACGTAGAAGCAGAGCTTCGCGTCTTTTCCGATGCCCCCGACCAGCAGAGCCGTTCGCTTTGGTATATTTTCCTGGCCGGCTTCATCGGAGGGCTCATTGCTCTCGTGACGCCCTGTGTCTGGCCAATGATTCCGATGACGGTCAGCTTCTTCCTGAAGCAGAACAAAACGAAAAGGAAGTCAGTCATAACCGCTTCCGTATATGGGCTTTCGATTATCGTCATCTACGTAGGGCTCGGTCTTGTCGTGACAGCCCTCTTCGGGGCATCCGCTCTCAACGAGCTTGCGACGAGCGCTCTCTTCAACATCATCTTCTTCCTTCTGCTCGTGGTCTTCGCCATCTCCTTTATGGGAGGATTCGAGCTTACGCTTCCGGCATCTTGGACCAACAAGATGGACTCAAAGGTGGATGCCACTACCGGCTATCTGAGCATTTTCTTCATGGCGTTTACCCTCGTGCTCGTCTCCTTCTCCTGCACCGGACCGATTATCGGCACTCTGCTCGTGGAGGCAGCCGCCACTTCCAACTTCATTTCCCCCGCAATCGGCATGTTGGGATTTGCCCTTGCTCTCGCTCTCCCCTTCTCGATTTTCGCAATGTTCCCGACAATGCTTAAGTCCATGCCCAAGAGCGGAGGATGGATGAACACCGTGAAAGTGGTGCTTGGCTTCCTGGAGCTTGCCCTGGCCTTGAAGTTCCTCTCCGTGGCAGACCTCGCCTACGGCTGGCGCATACTCGACCGCGAGGTGTTCCTCGCCCTTTGGATCGTAATCTTCGGACTTCTCGGCGTATATCTTCTCGGCAAACTCAGGTTTCCTCACGACGACGAGGTTGAGAAGGTTTCCGTTCCGAGATTTATGCTCGCATGCATCTCGCTCGCCTTTGCAGTCTATATGATTCCCGGCCTATGGGGCGCACCCTTGAAGAGCATAAGCGCTTTCTCCCCGCCGATTTCAACCCAGGATTTCTCCCTATATGAAGGCGACGTGCATGCACAGACGGATGATTTCGAAGAGGGTATGCGTCTGGCAAAACAGCTCGGCAAACCTGTACTTGTAGATTTCTCAGGATATGGCTGCGTAAACTGCAGGAAAATGGAGGCTGCCGTATGGACTGACCAAGGCGTAAAAGCATCCATCGACAACGATTTCGTGCTCATCACGCTTATGGTGGATGAGAAAAAGTCACTGCCGGAGCCTATAAAGGTGACGGAGAAAGACGGCACGCAACGCACGCTTCGCACGTATGGCGACAAATGGAGCTATCTTCAGCGTTCGAAATTCGGAGCCAATGCACAGCCATTCCATGTCATAATCGACAATGAAGGCAAGCCTCTCGCTCCCGCCTTCGTCTACAATGAAGACATTCCGGCCTACAAGAGATTTCTCAACCAAGGAATAGAGAACTATAAGAAGGAGAAATAATCTATCCCCTTCCAACCGGCAACAACGGCCCTCCAGACAATTATGGGGGGCCGTTTTTCGTTATATATCCATGAAGCTTTCCTAGAGCGCGTTCCTTAAAATTTCGGAGCCGTAGGGGCGGTGATTTTTGAGCAGATTTTGAAAGTGGAAGAGGGCGCGATGCGGGCATCGCAATCTGCCGTAAGAACCGACCTTATCCTGTCCTGAATCTTTGGAATGTTTATGAAGGCATTATTATATTTCTTTTTCAATCTGATGGACAACCCGTGAAAATATCAAAAAACATCGCTATGCATTACAAACGTATTTTTAGCATCCCTGATTATTCCTTATCATTCAAAATTACCTCTGTCTCACATCCTTGGGCGTATTTTGCCACTTGCTTTCAGTCACATACCTCGGTATGCTCCTTTCAGCAAGTGACAAAATCCACTCCAAGGCTGCGACCCCTAAGGCTCCGAAATTTTAAGGAATGCGCTCTTATAATATTTTTTAGTCTTCTTTGCTCCTCAATTGGAGCATCGGCATCTTCGCCTCGGTATATAGCCCTTGCAGATTCCGCCGATATGCTCATAAAAAGTGAGAAATGGGACGAAGCAGAAAAGACAATCCTCACTGCCCTTCGTCTTGAACCCGGCAATTTCACGAATGCCATGCTGCTTTCCAATCTGGGAATCGCACGCACGAATCTTGGCAAGACGGAGGAAGCAATCGAGGCTTTTAATCTTGGGCTTGACATCGCCCCCCGTTCTTCAATAATCAGAAACAACCGTGCCCGCACCTATATAATGGCAGGACGCTATGATGACGCACTTTCCGATCTCAACGAATCGCTTGAAATCGATTCCCTCCAACTCTGGACCCGCAGGATGCGAGGGTTACTGCTCCTAAACAGGAACGACATCGACGGAGCACGAAAAGATTTCAATGCAGCCATCAGCCTCTATCCCAGAGACGCCTCGTCGCTGTCGGGGCTTGCCAGGGCTTGTGAATTGGAGGGCGATATGAAAGGGGCTCTTGAAAAATACGACCGCTCAATCGAGATAGAAGACAATCCCGAGACCCGCTTCTCACGCATTCTTTTGAAAATCAATATGGGCGATTATAGCGCCGCCTCAGCCGACATCACGGATGCCATAAAATGCTTTCCGGAAGTGCCTGATTTTTTCATCGCCAGAGGCTATCTCCACCGCCTGAACTTCCGGAATGAGGAAGCAAAAATTGATAAAAAAATTGCCCTCGACAAAGGAGCTGACCCACAATTCGTTGACCAATTCATCCCTGAAAACGGTAAATAACTTCCCTCTTTTTTAATATTTTTTTTGAAATTTTATTCTTAACTTTGCGTCCGATTTCCGCCAACGGATTTCTAACCCTTGATTATGAACAATCTTTTCCGACATATCGAATATCTTTTGCTACGCCACGACTGTGTGATCGTGCCGGGTCTCGGCGCGTTTATATCCGCGTCGAGACCGGCGAAAATCGATATGCAGGAAGGGAAGATTCTACCTCCCTCCAAATCCCTGATGTTCAATCAGTCGGTAGCCACCGACGACGGTCTGCTCGCCAATTCTTTTGCACGCAAGACGGGGATGAAATTTGAGGAGGCAAGACAAGCGGTCGTACACGAAGTCAACGACATCAAGGTCTGCCTGCGCGACAATGGAATGGTGGAATGCGGAGGGCTCGGCAAGCTGGTGACCGGAGAAGAGGGCAACATCGTCTTCCTTCCCTCCAAGAGTCCGGAAATCAAATCAGAGCACATGGGCTTTTTAAAAACAGACATGTCTCTTTTCTCTCAAAAGGATGAAGCTCCGCAAATCCCGCAGGAGAAGCCGTCTCAGCCGGACAATTGCACACAGGCTACCCAAGACACGGAAAAAAACTACTACCAGCTTCGCATAAGCAAAGCATTCATACGCGTAGCCTCAGTCATGGCAGTTGTTGCCGCTGTGGCATTGACTGTCATCCTTAATCCTATTCCCCACGACAATCGCGAGCAACGGGCTTCCGTAGTGCCAGTCGAGGTTTTAATCGCCAAGCCAAAACCGGAACATAAAATAATTAACACCGTTCCTCAGGAGCAGTCAATCGTGCAACCCGTTGAGCAGAAACAGCCCGCCCATTATCTCATCGTGGCCACTTTCAGCTCTGAAAAAGAGGCTCATTCTTATGCTGACCGGTTTTCTACTCCTGAATTTCCTATGACTACCGTTGCTTCACGCAAAGTATGTCGCGTGGCCATAGCATCATCCGACGACCGCGACTCACTGCGTCGTCAACTCAACTCCAGCCCAGTGGCATCCCGCTATCCCGGAGCCTGGATTTGGTCGCGTTGATATCATTAGATCGCGTCCCCAATCAAACCATTCTACTACTTTTTTGTTTTCATTATAAGATCAGATGCCCACAATCTATAATTTTGGGGCATCCATCATTTCCCTATTATTCCTGACTTTGCAGGATATTTCTTTAAATCTTTTTATATTATGAACACAGCGCCTCTTCAAGGCATTAAGGTAGTTGATTTTACCGAAGTGCAATCCGGCCCCTCATGCACCCAGATGCTCGCATGGCTGGGAGCTGAAGTCATCAAAATCGAACGTCCAGGTGTCGGCGACGCCACCCGAAACGAACTTCAGTTTGATCCGGAAGAACCAAGTTATTATTTTCTTCAGCTTAATTCCGACAAGAAATCTCTTGCGCTCGACGCCAAAACTCCTGACGGGAAAGAGATCTTGACCAAACTCGTCCAACAAGCCGACATATTTGTTGAGAACCTTCATCCGGGAGCTATGGACAAGCTCGGATTCTCTTGGGAAGAAGTACATAAGCTTAACCCCAAATGCATATATGCCGCAATCAAAGGTTTCCCACTCTCATCACGCTACAAGGACCTCAAGGCCTATGAGCCTATCGCCCAGGTGACGGCCGGAGCCGCAACGACCACGGGATGGTATGAAGGAGAATACAACATTCCTACCCAAAGCGGCGCGGCTCTCGGAGACTCCAACACCGGCATGCACACCCTTATCGGTATCCTCGCTGCCCTGCAGCAGCGTCAGCATACGGGCGAAGGATGCTACGTCTATCAGTCGATGCACAACGCCTGCCTGAATCTTTGTAGAATCAAGACCCGCGACCAGCTGACCCTTGACCGGATCGGATACCTGACCCAATACCCGCAATATCCCAATCAGAAATTCCCGGATTATGTGCCCCGGTCAGGCAACACCGAAGGCAGCGGCGTGCTCGGTTGGACCTACAAATGCAAGGGCTGGGAAAACGATGCCAACGCCTATTGCTACATCATCTTCCAGCGTGGCGAGAAAGATTTCAAACTTGCATGCAAGGCTTTCGGATTTGAGGATTGGCTGACAAATCCGGATTTCAATACGGCCGATGCACGCGACCGCCACAAAGACGAGGTCATCAAACGTGTGGAGGCATGGACCATCGACAAAGACAAGAACGACATCATCAAGTTGCTTTCTCCCTATGGAGTGCCTTGCGCTCCGGTGTTATCCACCAAAGAGATGATGGGCCAGCAAGAACTTTATGACGGAAATACCCTCGTGAAAATAGATCAGGGGGGCAAAATAGGAGAGTTCGTGACGGTAGGCTGTCCGTTCACTCTGAGCAACTTCCAACCGACCTACGGTCCGTGTCCGTCTTTGGGCGGCGACACCGACGACATTCTCCGACAACTTGGTTATTCAGACGACGACCTCGCCAAGTTCAAAGCTAATGGCACAACGGCTCCAATGCCTAAGAGATAAAAAAAAATTTGCAGGGGAAGGCATGCCAGACTATAAACCCAAGGCAATGCCTTCCCCTTCTTAATTATTAAACCTTTTCTTAATTACCATACCTTATGGACAACACCAAGACAAATTCCAATACCCCTGCAAAACCTTCCTTCCCTGGACAAGTGACAGGCATGTATATTCTCGCCCAGACCTTAAAAAGACTCGGCCTCGACTGCGTTTATGGCCTTGTGGGCATTCCCGTGACGGAAGCTGCCTACGCCATGCAGAAGGTCGGGGTCAAATACGTTGGCTTCCGCTTTGAACAGCAGGCAGGAATGGCCGCCGCCACCCATGGCTACCTGACGAAGAAGCCCGGCGTGCTGCTGACAGTTTCCTCTCTCGGATTTCTCAACGGACTGACAGCTTCGGCCAACGCCAACGTCAATTGCTATCCAATGATACAGATTTCAGGCGCATCAGACCCACACATGGTGGACATGAAAATGGGAACGTATGAGGAACTCGACCAGCTTAACACTGCCCGTCCGCTCGTGAAGCTTGCTCTCCGTTGCAGCCATGCCAAAGACATCCCCTCTGCCGTGGCGCGTGCCTACCGAGCCGCCGTCAGCGGACGCCCCGGAAGCGTCTACATCGACATGACCACTCCCGCATTGAGTGAGATCATGGATGCAGAGGAAGCTGAAAAGCTCTACTACGAGCCGGTGGATGTCTATTCCACGGTCAGCCCCAACAAGGAATCCGTAGCCAAAGCCGCGCAGCTTCTACTTTCGGCAAAACGCCCGGCTATACTTCTTGGCAAAGGAGCTGCATATGCCCGGGTGGAGGACAAGATAAAAAAGCTTGTAGAAACCTATAAAATCCCATACCTTCCTATGTCGATGGCGAAGGGCATCCTTGTCGACAATGGTCCGATGAGTGCCCTGTCATGCCGCTCTGACATTATGGAAAAATCCGACGTCGTCCTCATTATTGGAGCCCGACTCAACTGGATGCTTTCCTTCGGGCGCGGCAAATGGAATCCGGAGATGAAATTTATCCAGATGGACGTGGAGCCGACGGAAATAGACGTAAATGTCCCTATAGCAGCCCCGGTAGTGGGCGATCTTTCCGAATCCCTCGATGCCCTTTTGACGGAAATGGAGGGCAAGCAGCCGGAGGCCGACGGGGAGTGGCTCGCATCCCTGCAAGCCGAGACCAGGGAGAAGAATGCTAAATTCGCGGCACGCCTGTCGGAATCCGCCACCAAAGAGCCCATGAATCATTGGAGCGCACTGAATGCCATCAAACCCATACTTGAGGCCAATCCCGACGTAATCCTTGTCAACGAAGGAGCCAACACTCTCGACGATACACGCGACACCATCGACATGCAGCTCCCACGCCACCGCATCGATTGCGCCACCTGGGCCATCATGGGGATGGGAATGGGGTCATGTGTCGGAGCGGCCGTTGCCACCAGCAAACAGGTCGTGGCAATAGAGGGGGATTCCGCTTTCGGATTCTCGGGAATGGATTTCGCCACGATATGCCGTTTCAAACTCCCCGTCACGGTCATTATCTTCAACAACGGCGGAATATACAACAACATCGGGGTCAACCCTTCGACCGACCCGGCCATAGAACACGACCCTGCACCAACGACACTCGACCTCGATGCCCGCTACGAGAAAATGTGCGACGTATTCGGCGTGAAAGGTTATTATGTATCCACGCCTACAGGCCTTGCCTCGGCTCTCAAAGAAGCATTGGCTCAAAAAAAGCCGACGATTATCAACGTGCAGCTTGCAGCCGACGCCGGCAAGGAGAGCGGGCACATAGGATATTTAAATCCAACGCCACTCATCAACTACACAGTCTGATCCCCCCTCCCTCGCAGGCATCTCTAAAGCCAGCGTCCCGGGGATAAAAAACTTAAAGCAGCCCGCTCAATACATCATATTTAATACCTCATACTTAATATCTTATACTTAATTATGAATATATCTCATGTCATTCTATATGCCATCGTGCCGATAATCGTCATTATGTTGACGGGATTCATCTCAGGCAAGAAAGGGATCTTTTCCGGAGAGGACGCCAAGAAATTCAATAAGGTTGTGCTCGATTATGCCTTGCCCGCAGCATTGTTTGTCTCTATCGTGCAGGCAAGCCGGGAGATGCTTATCCGCGACATAAAGCTGACCGTCATTTCAGTAGTCGGCATTATGGCTTGCTTTATGATTGTCTATTTCGTCTTCAAGTATTGCTTCAAGAAAAACACCGGAGCCGATGCCGCCGTATCCGCCCTTATCAGCGGATCCCCCACAATCGGATTCCTTGGTTTCGCGGTGCTTGAGCCTATATTCGGCACGTCTCCAAGCGTAGCTCTCGTTGTGGCAATCGTCGGCATCGTGGTCAATGCCATCGGCATCCCCGTAGGTCTTTCGCTTATGAACGCGTCCCTTGAAAAGCAGCAGCCGGGTTCCACGAAAAAGCAAAGCGCGTGGGCACCCGTGATTCATGCTCTTGAACAGCCCGTGGCCTGGGCTCCTATTCTTGCTGTCGTTTGGGTGGTGGCGGGAATTCCTTGGCCCGCGTGGGCGTCTCCCTCTTTCGACCTCATATCCAAGGCCAATGCTTCTCTTGCCGTCTTCTCTGCAGGCATAACCTTGTCGGCAATTAAATTCTCGATCAACTGGCAGGCAGTGCTCGGTTCGATTCTGAAAATGGTCATGATGCCGGCCGTGCTTCTTATCCTTGGAATCGTATTCAAAATGGATCCGGAAAACCTTAAGATGCTCGTCGTGGCCGGAGCTCTTCCCCCGGCTTTCTCCGGAATTATCATTGCTGATGAATATGACACCTACGTGGCTACAGGCACTAGCTCACTGACTCTCTCTATTATCCTTTTCGTAGGATTCTGTCCGCTATGGATATGGATCACCGACCTTGCCCTTAAGATGGCTTGACGCATAATCTTCTAAACCGCCCGCGGATTTCAATACAATCCGAAGACGGTTGCGCCGTTAATCATATAGGCGATGGCAAGAAGCCTACTTCGGGTTTCCCGCCATCGCCTTTTTGAATGAGTCAAATCAAAGCTCTCTATTAGATAGCTTATTCCGCTGTACTAACCAAAAAATCCATATGAACAGATTCAAACTCGCTTTTTTATGCGCCGCAATGTCGCTTTCAAGCCTGGCCCAGACAAAATCCTGGACCGCCGACAACGGCAATGGCACATTCACCAATCCCCTTCTCTACGATGAATTTTCCGACCCCGACATCTTGCGGATAGGTGATGATTATTATCTTGCAGGGACTACGATGCATACGGTGCCGGGACTCGTCATCCTTCATTCCCGCGACCTCGTCAATTGGGAAAACATCAGCTATTGTTTCGACCGTTTCGATTTCGACGACGATGCATTCAGCCTGAAGAACGGAAAGGAGATCTACGGCCAGGGGATATGGGCGCCTTGTATCCGCTACAACGACGGGAAGTTTTATCTCTATTCGAATGTCAACGGAAAAGGCCTGCAATGCTTTGTCAGCGATAAGATAGAAGGACCCTGGAAGCATATCAACATGAAAGGCAACATCTACGACCTTGGAGTGATTTTCGACGATGATGGCAAAGTATATGCGATCCACGGATACGGTGAGGTGAAATGCACGGAGCTGAAGCCAGACATGAGCGGACCGGTGGAAGGGACGGAAAGAGTGATTATTCCTAATGGATCCGCCATAGGGGAAGGCCACCATATGTATAAAATCGACGGGATGTATTATCTCATATCTACAGACTATCGTCCCAACGGACGTACTCTCTGCTCCCGCTCGAAAAGCATCTGGGGACCATATGAGACCCGCGTGATCACTGCCGATGAGACTTTTGGCTATCATGCCGCTCCAATGACCCGGATAAAGGGAAGGATAATGCCCGACGGCCATCCTGTCGGAATCGACCCGGCCGATCCCGACAAGACCGCTGCATCCAACATCCATCAGGGCGGAATCGTCAGTACCCCCGACGGGGAATGGTGGGCGTTGCTGATGATGGATTTTCATTCATTAGGGCGTACGGTCACTCTGGCCCCGATTACGTGGGACGACGGGTGGCCCATGATCGGACTGCCGGGAAATCTCGGACGTTCACCCAGGACATGGCTCAAGCCATCCACTCCCGGACGCGACTCCGTGACTCCTCATGCGGCATACGACAGAAATGACGACTTCAACGGAAAATCCCTCAAAAGAATCTGGCAGTGGAACCATAATCCTGACGACAAAATGTGGAGCCTCAAGAATGGGAAACTCCGCCTTAACACTATGCCGGCCGAGCAGCTGATGTGGGCAAGGAATACACTGACCCAACGTGCAATCGGGCCGGAATCCGTCACCACCGTAGAACTCGACACCAGGCACATGAAAAACGGAGACGTGTGTGGACTGGGAAATATCAACGTGCCATGTTCGTGGGCCGGAATCGTCAAAGAGGATGGGAAAACCGTGCTCCGTTGGTTTCAGCAGCTTGACAACGACACTATCGATACGCCTGTTGAGCTGAAAGAGGGGAAAATATGGCTGCGGTTTATCGGAGATTTCGACAACGATAAGGGAAGATACGCCTACAGCGTCAATGGCTCCGATTTCAAAGACCTCGGCCACGAAATGACACTCAGCTATCAGTTGATAACATTCCAAGGAGCGCGCCTGTCGCTTTTCGCTTTCAATAAAGATGGGAAAAACGGCGGCTACGCGGAATTCGACAATTTCACAGTAGAGGAGACCGCGGCCGACAGAAGCGGCAATATTCCTTACGGGAAAAGCTTTCGGATCATCAACCTTGCCACCGGTCGGCCCATGCATGCCACCCCCCACGGCCTGATGCACGACATAGCCAAGGACACCGACAATCAGCAGACCAGATTCAGCATCATCGACCGGGGCAACGGAAAAGTCGTGCTGAGATGCGACGACGGACGATACGTATTCGTCTCCGGAATCGGGCTGCCGGGAGATGTCAGACTTACGGAAGACATCAATCTTGCGGAGGAATTTATGTGGCAGGATTTTCTTAACCATGAATTCATGCTGATGTCGATGAAGAATCACAAATACGTAGGGAAATCCCCCACGACAGGGAGTCCGTATTCTATGGATTTTCCGGGGGCAGACCCGGCCAGAAGAAACGGAGCCGTGTTCCGTTGGGAGGAGTAATAACAGTGGAAGCGGTCGATTCACATCGACCGCTTCCTTTTTCCATAATACATTTTCAAACTAACCTAACATCATGAAACGATTTTCTGTATATAATACAAACCAATTGCCATTTCGGTTCACGTATATCCAAAATTTTTCCTATTTTTGCGAATGAATCGGGATTTTACATCCTCTTTTCAGAAGATGACCTTCCTAAAAGCGCGTTTTCTTGAAATTCCAAAGCCATTGAGAAATACACAGAAAGCAAGCTACAAGCAATCCTCGATATAATTCAATTATGAATGAAGATAATCCACAATAAAATATTGCCCTTCGGCAAAAGCTTCTCGGCAATAAACCTTTTCGGAATACTTTTCACCAAAGTCCGTCCTGATCAATTTCTGATTAACCATGAAAAGATCCACACCGCGCAAATGAGGGAATTGCTTTATATCCCGTTCTACATCGCATACGTGACGGAATGGCTAATCAGATTGACCTTCCGTCGCTCTTCGTTCGAAGCTTATCATGACATATCCTTCGAAAGGGAGGCATATTGCAACATGCACGATTTATCTTATCTATCCTCCCGTACTCGGTTCGCATTCCTTAAATACCTTAAAAGGAGGAAAGTCCAGAATTAAAGCGCAGGTCGTAAATACATATATATTTCTTTCAAATTCATTTAACAATAGTTCGTTAATTTTTGAATGAATCATGCGGAGTCTCTGACGCCGAAGAACAATAAGTTAGGCGGAATCT
>VSPO01000190.1 GCA_009775375.1 Muribaculaceae bacterium
TACAATTGATTTTGAACATGTTTTATTGTAGAGTCAGGAAAAATAGCTAAATTTGTGATGCCGTAGCTATCAAACTGACTTTAACGCGAAAAGTCATTACCAATCTCCTCAACTCTTATATCGTGGCGCCGACATCTACGATGATGAGGACGATGCCTTTGATGATTACGACATGACGGACGATGATTTTCAGTATTTTTGGCTAAAATATGGAAATGACCATTGATGATATAAAGGCTTTGATTGCGGCTGATGAGTCGCGGACTCTGGAACTGAAGAAGACTACCGGCGAACTGAAAGACGGTATGCATTCGGCAAGTGCGTTTCTCAATATCGACAGTCATAATAAATCTCTAATTAATCCTTAATTATCATGCAAGCACCTCCTTTTACAGTATCGCCACTGGCAATCAATCTCATTGCTGAGATTTCGGCTTTGTTGGAGCGGTATGCCATCGCTCTTGAAAATGAGGACGGATTGCGTCTGCGCAAGGCTAATCGTATCAAGACTATACATAGTTCTCTTGCGATTGAGGGCAATACGTTGTCGGAAGATGAGGTAGCCGATATTATCAACGGTAAAAATGTTGTTGCTCCTATCCGTCAGATTCAGGAGGTTAGGAATGCGATTAAGGCTTATGAACTCTATGGCTCGCTAAATCCGTTCAAGGAGTCGGACTTAAAGAAAGCTCACTCCGTGATGATGGAGGCTTTGACCGATGATGCCGGAAGATACCGCAGCGGCGGTGTGGGCGTTTTCGGTGAAAAGGGTTTGGTGCACATGGCTCCAAGTGCGTCGATGGTTCCTCCGCTCATGGGAAACTTGTTTGAATGGCTTAACCGTTCGCAAGACCATCTGCTGATTCGGTCATGCGTTTTCCATTACGAATTTGAGTTCATACATCCCTTCAGCGATGGCAACGGACGCACCGGGCGACTTTGGCAATCGCTCATATTAGGCAGGCTTAATCCTGTTTTTGAGCATCTGCCGGTTGAGAATATGATATTCTCAAATCAGCAACGATACTACGATGCAATTGCCGCATCTACTGCCGCCGGACAATCGGGACCGTTTATTGACTTCATGCTGACGGAAATACGCGACACATTGGAAAAGCATAAAGCGACAGAAAAAGTTCCTAATAAAGTTCCTGACAAAGTTCCTAATAAATCGGAGGCCAACATTCTTAATATATTGCTGAAATCTCCCCATATCACAGCCGCAGAAATTGCCTCGGAAATCGGTATTACCGACCGTGCCGTTAGAAAAATTATCAGCTCTCTGAAAGTAAAAGGGCTTGTGGAGCGTGTCGGAAGCAACAAATCAGGTTATTGGAAGGTGAACAATAAGTAAACAGATATGGATAACGGACAGATAATATTATTTCAGACGCAGGGGGGCGAGACGAAGATTGAGGTTCGGCTTGCCAATGAAACAGTGTGGCTAACAGCAGACCAAATGGCGGAACTGTTTCAGCGCGACCGTTCGACCATCCAACGGCACGTTAAAAGGATATATGATGAGGGAGAATTGATAGCGGATTCAACTTGTGCATTTTTTGCACAAGTTCAAACAGAGGGCAGGCGTCAGGTGGAACGTCAAATTCCAATCTATAACCTCGATATGATTATCAGTGTCGGTTATCGCGTCAATTCGCATCGGGGCGTACAGTTCCGGCAATGGGCAACTCAGGTGTTGAAGGAATATATGATCAAGGGGTTTGCGCTGAATGACGACCTGCTGAAAAATGCCGGACAAGGAAATTACTTTGATGAGTTGCTCGCGAGAATCCGAGATATACGCAGTTCTGAGAAGATGTTTTACCGTAAGGTGCTTGAAATATATGCCCTGAGTATCGACTACGACCCTCGTACATCTATTACTCAACAGTTTTTCAAGACAGTGCAGAATAAGATGCTCTTTGCAGCCCACGGTCACACAGCTGCCGAAGTAATTTATGACCGGGCGAATGCCTAAAAAGATTTCATGGGTCTGACAACGTGGCGTGGGGCAATGCCATCCAAGCATGAAGCGGAGATCGCGAAGAATTATCTTTCAGAAGAAGAATTATCTTTCAGAAGAGGAGGTCGATATGCTCAACCGTATTGTCAATCTCTATCTTGACTTTGCCGAGCTGCAAGCCAAGAGCCACGTCCCGATGTATATGAAAGACTGGATCCAGAAACTCGATGACTTCCTGAAGCTTTCGGGTAAAGAACTGCTTACCCATGCCGGCAGCGTGTCAGCCGAAGTTGCCAAACTCAAGGCCAACGAGGAATACGACAAATTCCGCGACCGCACCCAGTACCAACTCTCCCCTGTTGAAATCCACTTCCTCGAAGCCTTCGAAGCCGAGCAAAAGCGACTCCGTGCCAAGAAATAAAAATGAACAAATAGCCTAATATTTGAAATGAGCAAGAAGTGGGTCAAGCCGAAAGCACGGTGCATATGTTAAATTGGGCAATTAGAAGTGTTAAATTTTTAGGCGTAGAGTTT
>VSPO01000191.1 GCA_009775375.1 Muribaculaceae bacterium
ATCCTGAACTACTTCCGTCGTCGTGCGACCAATGCCTCCGCAGAGGCATTCAACTCTAAAGTCAAAATCTTTCGCTCACAAATGCGTGGTGTCCGGGACCGCGACTTCTTTATCTTTCGATTGGTCAAACTCTACGCCTAAAAATTTAACACTTCTAACTGCCCAATTTAACATATGCACCGCCATTTCGGCTTGACCCCAAAAAAGCCGGATTCTCTTAAATGAGGAATCCGGCTTTTTTCAGCTTGTGCTGACGAAATTATCCGTCACTTTGTCGTACAATCAGATGAATAATTATTTCTTATCTGAGAAGAAACGGGCATACAGTCCGGCAAAACCCTGACCGTGACGAGCCTCATCTTTTGCCATTTCATGCACCGTATCGTGGATGGCATCCAGATTGGCGGCCTTTGCATTGCGGGCTATGCGCATTTTGTCGGCATTTGCTCCGGCCTCGGCATGCATACGCTTCTCAAGGTTGGTCTTCGTATCCCATACCATTTCGCCAAGAAGCTCTGCAAACTTAGCAGCATGCTCAGCCTCTTCCCATGCATAACGCTTGAACGCTTCTGCCACTTCAGGATAACCCTCACGATCCGCCTGACGAGACATAGCGAGATACATTCCGACCTCGGTGCACTCACCCATGAAGTGATTGTTGAGATCTTTTTTCATCTCGTCGTCGGTGTCTTTTGCCACGCCGATCTCGTGTTCCGTCACGAATTGGAGAAGTTCCTTCTGATCAAGTTCTTTGAATTTTGACGCAGGTGCTCCACACTGAGGGCACTTTGCAGGGGGATTCTCCCCCTCAGCTACATATCCGCACACTGTGCAGATCCATTCTTTTGCCATAACTTGGGTTGTTTATTAGAGATTTAGTAAAATTATTTTGTGCTTTTTCTTTCGATAAAATGCCGACCTCTTGTCGGCCCTTGAATTTCTTCCTCTGAAGATTCCCGGAATTAAATTATCCCTATTTGAATCTCCATTAAGAAATATGTACTCCCGAAGCAAGTTTCTTCAATTTTCCTTATCATGAAAAAGTCAGATTGCTGCTTCTCGGAATGCAAAGTTAGAAAAAAATTTCTAATTTTGCATCGTGAAAACTATTAAAAAATATTGCAATTCTGAAATCTTCCATAAAGCCAAATCATGCGGCTTCTCGAAGATTATTGCCACGGTCAGCGGTGGTCCCGACAGTATCGCTCTGCTATCCATGCTCAAAGACCGGCCGGAGTTTGAGACGATAGCCCTTCATTGCAACTTCCATCTGCGCGCCGAAGAAAGCATGCGCGACCAGCATTTGGTGGAAAAGATCTGCGGCGATCTCGGCATCGACTTGAGAGTTAAGGATTTCGATGTCTATACCTACGTTTCATCCAACAAGGGCATATCAATCGAAATGGCGTGCCGCGAGTTGAGATACGAATGGTTCAGGGAAATGAAATCCTTGCTCAACGCCGACAGGATAGCCACCGGCCACAACGCCGACGACAATGTCGAGACAATGTTTCTTAATCTCCTACGAGGATCAGGCACGTCGGGGCTAAAAGGAATGTCGAAAGACAACGGCGAAATATGGAGGCCGCTCCTCGGACTCCACCGCAAAGAAATAATGAAATATCTTGAATCCCGTGGGCTTCCATTCGTTATCGACTCGTCAAACCTTGCATCAGACTATCGACGCAACTTCTTAAGGAATGAGATAATCCCTCTGCTGCGGTCAAGATGGGAAGGACTTGACAAAGCTCTCGACAGAAGCATCCGTCTTATAAATGAAGACAACCGAATCGTGGTTGATGCCATTGGCGGAATCCTTGAGAAAAACAATGGATTTCTCGACACAACAACAATCCTTTCCTTTCCGAGCCCCATATCATTAATAAGGAGATTTATTGAGCCGGCATGCCCATTCACCACTACTGCCGATGAAATAATTGCCGCCATTAAAGCCGACAAGCCTCACGCAAGAATATGGAAGCTAAAGAAAGGCTCGGTGGAGCTGCGCAATAAAAAATTGAGAATCTCCAAGTAAGTGTTCAGATTATTCCTATACCTGTCTTATCCAATCTGAGCGCTGGATTTCAACCCGTGATTCAGTTATGATGGAACCCCATCACGCCATCATCACAAGTCGAAATCCCGACGCCCATATCGGCAATCCAAATATAGGAATTATCTGAACACTTACTTATTGACAAAGACGAACAAACAACAATTCAGGCAACTTTTTGCATAGTTTAATCCAGGGCAGACGCATCTTAAATAAACTTAACGGCTATTGTCCAATTTAAATCGGTCTATATCCGTTGTTGAGATA
>VSPO01000192.1 GCA_009775375.1 Muribaculaceae bacterium
GCAAAGTTAACACTTTCCCTTGAATCTACATCATTTAGGCTCCATAACGTTGCACTTCGTTTTGGAATCTACAGATGATATCGCCTTCAGCAGGGCCTCCGGAAGGCTCCCGGATCAGAAGAATTTGGTTTCCTCGCCGACGATGGCGGAAAGAAGAGCGTTGGCAAGGCCGCTCGCGCCGATACGGAAAAAGTCGGGACTCAGCCACTCGTCGCCAAGCACCTCCTTCACCACCGCATAATACTTCACGGCATCCTCAGCCGTGCGGATACCTCCTGCAGCCTTGAATCCCACCTTCCTTCCCGTCTGGGCATAATACTCCTTAATGCAGCTGCACATCACATAGGCAGCCTCCAGCGAGGCTCCCGGATATATTTTCCCCGTCGAGGTCTTAATGAAGTCGGCGTCGCTAAACATCGCCAGAATCGAGGCTTTTTTGATATTCTCCGCAGTCTTCAGCGCCCCTGTCTCCAGAATCACTTTCAGGCGTGCATCCTTGGCGGTATGCTTAAGTTCGATAAGTTCGTCGCAAAGGTCCTCATAGTTGCCATCGCGGAAATATCCGAGATTCATGACCACGTCGACCTCATTGGCGCCGCCCGCCACGGCAAGGGCCACGTCGGCCACCTTCACGGCCGTGAAGGTCTGGCTCGAAGGGAACCCTCCGGCCACTACGGCCACGTCTACGCCTGTCACGTCAAGCTCCGTGCTGACCACCTCCGAGAAATTGCTGTAGACGCAAATGGCAGCCACGTTGGGGAGCTGGGGATATTCCTCGTCGAAGGCATTGACGCGCCTCGTGAATTCCGCCACGCTGCTTTCGCTGTCTTCCGTGCTCAGGGTCGTGAGGTCGATCGAGCCGAGAAGGAATTTGTAGACCTCCGGAGTGGCATACTTTGAAGCCTCTTCCACTATTTTGGCAACCTCCCCGGCCACGAGGGAATCATCCGTGATGACTTGGCTCGAAGCCAAGGCCTTATGATATCTGTCCATATTTTTCTAATATTTTCTTGTTTTTAAAATTTTTAATCCGGCCCTCAAGCCGAGGGGCCTCTATAAGGATAACATCCCACGGATGCAAATATTCTTTAAATCCTTGGAATTTCTTCGCAGAACGACGATTTTCATCAACGCCGCGCCAAAGCCGCACCCGTAGATACGGTCATTTCCGGCGCGGGGCGATGCGGTCGGGGTTCTGCTTCAGAAACTGCTCCCAGGATTTCGCCCCTTTCTCCACCTTCGGCTTCCCCGTCTCATAGTAATGGGTCAGCGCGGCGGCGAGGGCATCAGTGGCGTCGAGAAGATTGGGCATCCTCTCCGGCGGAATCTTCAGAATGTAGCGAAGCATGTTGGCCACCTGCTCCTTCGAGGCCTGGCCGTTGCCCGTGACGGCCTGCTTTATCGAGAGCGGGGGATATTCCGTGATCGGGATGTCGCGCGACAGGGCCGCCGCCATCGCCACCCCCTGGGCCCTTCCAAGCTTGAGCATGGATTGCACGTTCTTCCCGAAGAAGGGCGCCTCGATGGCAAGTTCGTCGGGGAGGTATTGCTCCACCAGACTCGTCACGCGCTCAAATATCCTCGCCAGCCTCTTGTAGTGGCTCTCAAACTTGCTCAGCTGGATGACACCCATGACCACCACCGAAAGCTGCTTGCCGTTGACGCCGAGCACGCCATAGCCCATGACGTTGGTGCCGGGGTCGATTCCCATTATTATCCGCTCGAAGTCGAGGTCGGGATTCCGGGAGATGCCATTGCCGGGCGAGGAGATACCTCCAGAGCCATTTTCAGGGTCGTGGTTGCTCATATCAGTCAAGGGTCGTGGATTTGAGTATGGTCACGAAGAAAAGCGCGTGAGGGCCGAATTTCTTATGAAACTCCGCCAAGAGGTCGGGGAGGACGTTGTCGTTCCATTCATGGGCCGACTGCAAGGAGGGGAAATCCGCCTGGAGAGCAATGCTCAGCCCATGGTCGGGACCGGGCTTTTCGCCGCCAATCTCAATGACCGTCTGCAAGCGCGGATTTTCCGCGAGAGACGACCTGGCAAAGAGGGAAGGGAAAGCCTCGGTCTTCATCCAATCGAGGAAAGAGCCCTCGCAGTCGGGGGCCATCACAAAGGTGGCATTAACTATGAATTTTTCCATTTCTTTAATCATTAGAATGAGGTAGGGACCGGTAGGACGGGTCAGACCGGTCGGGACAAAAAAAAACGGCATGCTTTCACAAACACGCCGCCAAAACAAAATTATGAAAAACATTCAACGCTATGCTGCAAGCAG
>VSPO01000193.1 GCA_009775375.1 Muribaculaceae bacterium
ATATTGCATCTGAGGTTTTCATGCCACAAATTTAACACTTTCCGCTAAATCCATGCACCGCCATTTCGGCTTGAGCCTGAAAAACGTCCTTGATTGTAATTAGTCAATTTATCGTCGAGTGTCCATGACGTGACCCTGACAGCTTATGGCTACCGGGTCACTCGAAGTCGTAAAAACCGGGTCACTTATACATAAATAACATACTGATTATTTGCATAATACAAGACAATAACCATTCTGATTCCTAACCTTGATTTTCCATGATTTAACCCTCTTAAACAACGAAAGGCAATGAGGAAAGAAAATTTTTATGTGCTTTTCTATAAGAAGAGCCGACTCTTGAAGTCTGGAGATGGGGCTATTTACATGAGAATATCATGTAATGGTACCCGTGTGGAATGCCCTACAGGTAAATCCATTGAGCCTTCGCTTTGGAGTCAGAACAAGGAAAAGGCAAAAGGTAGTTCAAAAAAGGCTATCGATTTGAACAACTATATAGATGATACTGAAATCAAGTTGTTCAAACTATTTCAAGAAATGCAGGCTGACGGAACTGTCGTAACGGCTCGCGAACTCTACAATCGATTCTTCAACATCGGACCGCACAAGAAAGTGGAGCGAATGATTATTGCTACGTTCCAAGAGCATAATCAGGAATGTCGTGCTCTTATGGGACGCGACTTCGAGCTGGGTACAATAAAAAAGTATGAAACCATAACCCGTCTCCTCCAGCGCTACATCAAGAAAAAATATGATGCCGAGGACTTGCCCCTTGCAAGTCTTGACCGCGACTTCGTCCACGGTTTTGAGATGTATCTCAAAATCGACCGTAACCAGCAGCAGAATACTGTGGCGCGTTACATGAAAGGTCTGAAAAAGATTACTAACCGTGCCATCGCGAATGAATGGATTACGAAAGACCCATTCGCCGGGTTCAAGGTCAAGACCGTCCAGACAAATCCGACATTTCTATCGCTTGAGGAACTCCATATTATATATAGGCATCATTTCGATGGTGTCCTCGAAGTGGTTCGCGACATGTTTATCATGGCTGCGTTCACAGGTCTGGCGTTCATTGACATCTCGAATTTACGAAAGGAGCATGTCGTTACCGACAATGACGGCAATATGTGGATACGCAAGCCCCGCCAGAAAACTGAAATCATCCAGAATGTTCCATTGTTGGATATTCCAAAGAATATTCTCAAGAAATACGAGGATAATCCGAAGGCGGCAAAGAGAGGAACACTATTGCCTGTGCCATGTAATCAAGTGATGAACAGATACCTCAAAGAGATAGGATCCCTCTGTCAGATTGAGAAAGTACTCACAACTCACGTTGCGCGCCACACATACGCCACAGTGTGTCTGTCACAAGGTGTTCGCATAGAAAACGTATCAAAGATGCTCGGTCATACAAGTATAAAGATGACACAGCACTATGCCCGGGTTCTTGATTCTTCAATCATGGAGGATATGCAAAGCATCCGGTCTGCAATGGCCGGCGATGTCTTCAATGAGAGAAGCGGACGGAAATCCGACCATTGAGCATTCCATAGCCCAAAACAGACAAAGGCAAGATTCCAATAGCGGAGTCTTGCCTTTGTCTCTTTATAATGTATCTATAGAGCGATAATTATCCATTAGTACCTTATTCACATCTCTTTCCGAATAGATGTATTTGCCGCCTATGGCATAATAAGGAATTATCCCTTGGTCACGGTACTCGTGTAGAGTACGACGTGTGACCCGGAGTCTTTCGGCTACTTCTGCATCAGTAAGAAAAGTATCATTGTTCAATATTGGTCTCCAGTTATCACGTATGTGATTCAGAGCATCTTTTAATTCCTTACATTGAGAGAAGAACAGCTTTATTCGCTCATTTCTTTTCGTATAAACAATGTCTGTCATTCACATGTTCTTAATTCTCTGACTTGATAGATAATTTGCGATGTCATCAGTCAGATACATAATTCTGCCCTCTATCTGAGAAAATGGAATTTTCCCATATTGTTTGAAGTTATGGAGTGTGGCAGTGCTTATCCGCAATATCTTGGCAACCTCGTTACTTGTAAGCCATTCCCCGGCTTTCTTGACTTTAAGATGATCAAGGACCGAATTGACAAGAGTATGCAGATACTCAATGTGTTCAAACATTGAA
Source organism: Muribaculaceae bacterium (assembly GCA_009775375.1). Taxonomy (GTDB): domain Bacteria; phylum Bacteroidota; class Bacteroidia; order Bacteroidales; family Muribaculaceae; genus Lepagella. The sequence goes on from VSPO01000193.1 coordinate 2,162, forward strand.
TCAAGGATGTCTTCATCAATCTCTACTGTCCTCATCCGTATATCTTGGCGGCTTTGGCGGAGAATGTCACGCCGAAACGGTTGTCGATTACCAACGATTCGCAGAAC
>VSPO01000194.1 GCA_009775375.1 Muribaculaceae bacterium
TTATTTTGTTGGAAATCAATAATATGGATATGTTTTACAGCATAAATTTCTAATTCAGATTTTTAACGAACTATTGGATTAAAATCAAGAAAAAATTCCGTGGGCCATTGGCCTGTAATTCAATAAAATTTTATAACTTTGCAGTCAAATTAAGTATCTCTAAAAAAGAGATGTTGACATTTTGAAAACAAAAGGCCTCGAATCCGAATTCGGATTCGAGGCCTTTCTGACTCGTATGGATTCTGTGCGATGGAAGTTAGCTCTGACGTGGGCTGCGCAGGCTGGAGGCCATGCGCTCCATGTTGGGACGCGGCGTGGACGGGGTTGGACGGTAGTAGGCCGCAGGCTCGGAGGCCTGCTCCCCATGTTGGACCTATGCGAACTATTTGAGGCTTTTCATTATAAGGGAGTTGGCTTTGTCGATTACGGAAGTGTCGAGGCTGGCGAGATAGATTTGGGTCGTGGTTTCCGAGTCGTGGCCAAGTCCTTCGCTGATGACGGACAGTGGAATCCCTTTTGCCTTGGCCGCCGAGGCCCAGCTGTGGCGCGCGACGTAGAGCGTCAAGGGGATTTCCAGGCCGATCTTCCCGGCTACCTTCTTTAGGTTGCGGTTGATATTATAGCCTACATTGCGGCACGTGAACCGTTCGACGGTGCCCTTGCGCCTTATTATAGGCAGGAGATATTCGGTCTCATTTTCAGGATACTTGTCGAGGAGCTGCTGCATCTCCGCCGTCCATGCGATCACTAATCGTTGCCCGGTCTTGCGTCGCCGATACGTAATGCTTCCGTATTTCAGGTCAGACTTCTTGAGAAAAGCCATGTCGATAAAGCTCATGCCCCGGAGATAGAAGCTCATCAGAAACATATCGCGGGCGAATTCCACAGAGGGAGCGTGCGAGAGATCCAACGCTTTGATTTTCTTTATAACAGGCAACGGCAGAGCCCGCTTCACGGTCTTCTCAATCCCCGTATATACGCGCTTGAACGGATTGCGGTCTTCGATAATCTCCTGCTCGACGGCACGGTTGTAGGTGGCCCTCAGAATGCGAGTATAGAAAGAGATAGTGTTGTCGGTGACCCCTCTTTGCCGGTGCCACGCCTCATATTCCTCCATAATTTGGGAAGTAAGCCCTTCAAGCATAATGTCGTCATCATCTCTGAACCTTTTAAAGCTGTTGAGGGTAGACTTATAGGTCTCGGAGGTGCGGATTTTGCCGTTCTGCTTCAGCTTGGCGATTATGCCCTCCATAAAATTGAAAAGGGAGTATTCCCTCGCATAACGGTTGAATTCTTCAATTAAGTCGTCGGCGGTGTACGACAGTCCTGAGGCGTCCAGCCGGCGGTTGATTTTCGTAAGTCGCTCCACGTCCCAGCGGATGCGCTCGCGTACGGAAAGAATCAGCGCCTTGCGTTCGCTCCTATTGCAAAAGACGAGCGTGGAGCGATCCTCGTTCCATTCTGAGGAATAGATTTTGTAGTCGGTAGTAAGATTGCGCACTTTCCGATCATGGATGACTTGATAATAGATACTCCCCATGGCTTCGTCGGCAGAGGAGACACGGAATTTAACTTTTACTGATGTCATAACTCGTTTTTTTGTCGTAAAGTTACGACAAACGCTCCTCCTCTTTTCTTTATTCTGAGGATTGTCTTGCTCATTTTGAAAATTATTCTGCCTATACTTAGGATTATCCGGCTCATACTTAGGATTATCCGGCTTGTTCTGAGGATTATCCGGCTCGTTCTGAGGATTATCCGGCTTGTTCTGAGGATTATCCGGCTCGTTATATCAACGCCAACCCCTACTTCATCAAAGATAGAATCACAGCATAGGAGTTTTGATAGTCAAAGCGGAGCGACTTCGTGAGAAGTAGCCCCGCTCATTATTTGCCAAAATTTCGGTTGCCAAAAGGCGGCGATGTGGACGATATCTTTTCCTGACTGTTTGCTTGTGCAACTTTTTAAGGTTGCTAATAGCAAATGCAACCAGGGCAGACGCATCTTAAATAAACTTAACGGCTATTGTCCAATTTAAATCGGTCTATATCCGTTGTTGAGATATG
>VSPO01000195.1 GCA_009775375.1 Muribaculaceae bacterium
CCGGAGTTACGGCGTATAACTTCAAGTATGATTCTCGTGTCAATCAGTATCGAATTGCCATTTCATCAGTTCCATTTGTGCCTGTCGTCCCGGTGTACGCAATCCTGCAAGCAATTTCTCGCAAGTACAATATAGCCTTCCCATTTGCCAAACCCTATACTGGGACATGGACTGATGAAGAAGATAGGTTTGATTGTGTCAACAAAGGTGTGATACCCTTTGTCAATCATCAGTTGTCAGTAAAACAGTTTTCTGAATATGCCGTTACCATGACTGGAGCATCATTCACAAAGGATGGACCGAAGGACATCCACGGTCGAATCTTTAAGAATGAGATTACGTTTAATCGGTATGTCGTTGGAAAGCCTGCTGGTGGAACTAGCGGCAACGGTTATATCTATGTTACTACGACAGTTTATATGGGAACCATCGCCAATGGCTTTCAGGTTAGCATGGGCGTTAAGGTCAAGATGACTGGATGTTTCCGTATCAAGTTCTCTGACCTGACTGGTAGTGATACCCCGATAATGAAGCTGTGCCATGATAAGTACACTGGATATGATAAAGATGGTGCGCACTACGAGTGGACCGATGTATCTGAACTTGCTGGCAGACGAGTTCAGGGGGAGACGGATTTGTGGGAGTTCGATTTTCGCGATACTACCTCTGCTGTGCCTCTGGAATACGAATCTCCTTACGGAGAAACTAATAAAATAGTATTTTGGTTTTCACACACCATCACCTCGTTCAGCATTGTTGAGCAATTCAAGATTGTGCCTACCGAAGTCAGTGACGATAGCGCATTTCAAGGGAAATGTAACCCGATGGAATGTATGCCTGAAACCACTGTACTTGATTTCTTGAAAAGTCTGTTCTTTATGACAGGCACCTTCCCGGTGTTTAAGAACAACACCCTCCATGCCGTAAGTTATGATATTTTCAAGGATAACATCACAGAAGGTAATGTATATGACTGGACTAAGAAACTGACGACCTCCACGACCCAGCTCCCGACAAAAACCTCATTCCTTGTCAGTGATTTTGCCAAGAGAAACTATTATACCATGAGTACCGATAAGACCAATGGCTATAGTTCCTCTGATTCCAACGATGTTTACCAAAATGGGTTTGCATCGTTCTATTTGGCATCAGATCTTATCTCGGCCAAAGAGAAGACGGTAGCAAAATTGCCGTGGGCGGCTCCATTCTTATTAAACAGAGAGTTCCCCAACGAAAAGACAGGCGACACCATCAAGAGTTGGGTTCTCAACAATGATAGTGAATCGACTGCTACCGTCGTAAAGTATTGTGCCCCGAAACCCGCTCTCGGCATCATCATTCAAAAGCCGATAAGTCATATTGATAATTTAGGTAATACGATAGACGATGGCAAAGTAATGAGCCTGAGAATCTGGAATGATTTGCAGAAGGTGATGTCTTCGTCCTCGATGTCTTATCTCCGGCAGATTCTCAACAAGCCCATCCTCATCACTGAAAATTTTGAATTGAATGAGTTTGACCTCAGAGACCTCGATTTCTCTGTCCCGGTGTATCTCGACAAGTATAATGCTTATTTCGCTATTGTTTCCATTACTCGTGATAGCAAGGGTATCTGCAAATGCGAAATGATTAAACTCCCTCATCAGTAAGCTATGGCATCAGACGACGTAATAACCAAGATACTCCAAATCCAAGTGGATTATGGAGACGCTGTAAAGCAGATTGCTGAATGGCAAGCAAAAATCGACGCTGTTCGTAAGCAGCAGAAAGGTCTGAAAGAAGACCTGAAGGAGGGTCGTATCTCTCAGGAGGAATACCAGCGGAGCATACAGGCTGGCAACCTTGCCATGAGCCAGATGAAAGACGCCATGAACACCGTCAACAAGGCAGTCAAGAATCAGCTCAAATCACAGGCAGAACAGGAAGGCTCGCTCGTTCAGCTCCGGGCAGAAATCAGCAACCTCAATGCTGAATACGACCGTCTGAGCCGGGCCGAGCGAGAGAGTGCCAAAGGCGAT
>VSPO01000196.1 GCA_009775375.1 Muribaculaceae bacterium
ATTGCAATAAAAGCAAAAAAGTCTAAATTTGCGACGTTCGTGAAGAATAAGATATTAAAAGCACTACGCCATCAGTCTAAAGGATGGAAGAAGTCGGTAATTACTAATGTAAAACTCAACACAAAGATTTTTTATTCGTATTTGTCTGACAAGCAACAAACAACGCCACCATTCAGGGATTGATGAAGTAGGCTGAAAGTGTTTAAAAACAGTTTTCTTTAAAGTTAATAACTTCTTAGGGATAAGTTATTTTGGAAAAGTTAATTTTTTGGTTCTCTCCCATGTTGCCATGGGCTATCCGACACCGTTTCAAAGTTGCCTTGAAAAGTTATCTGATGTTAAGATTTTGCAAATGTAATTAAACTTTTCAAATAATTAATAAAATGTACGCAAAAAAATGAAAAAATAATTAATTGTATTTTGAACAATCAATTATTTTGGAAAGGTGATTTTGTTACACTTTATCAATCCTGTGGTCTTCGATTCCTGTTTTGATAAAATTTCCGGCAAATAATATTTTTGATAGGTGAAGTATTAAACGAGTTAGTTTTTTTTGGCAGTGTTTGCAATCGCACATAGATAGCTGATTCCCAATCCAATGTTATGCTGGAGAAAAAGATGCCACGACAGGAACACAGGCAGAGAAAAACTTTGTCGTGGCACAGGCCATCACAATCCGCGCCCATGCCTATATCAAGCTTCTTCAATACTATGCCCCACGTTGGCAGGACAGTAAAAATGGCGAAACTTACGTATGCGTGATCCGAGAAAAATCCGGGACGGAGAATGTAGCTCTCTCAAAGATGAAAGACGTGCTCGACTACATCTACAAGGATCTTGACAAGGCACTTGAGCTCTACGACCAAGCGCAAGGTGAGACTCGCAAATTCAAGTGGGCTCCAAACAAGAGCGTGGCCCTTGGCCTTTATGCCCGTGCAGCCTTGATTAAAAACGATTGGGCTACTGCTCAGAAGATGGTGCATGACGCACGCCAAGGCTACAGACTGAGAAACAAAACCGAACTTTTTGAAGGCTTCGTGGAGCCCACGGATGACGACATGTGGTGCTCAAGCAACGACCCCAATAGCACAGTAGGCTATTGGTCGTGGGGCGTGCATTTCGCTTGCAACGGACGCTATACACAGACGTGGCAACTTGGCACGGGATCGATCTCTATGGAGCTATATCGCAAACTCGACGAGAATGACATCAGACGCAATTGGTTCTTGACTCCAGACAAACTCGATGAGATTGTAAAATACAATCCCAGTATGGCTGATGCAGGGCTTGTAGAAAGCGATTTCTGGAATGACGAATACGTAACTCCTTCTAATATGCGCTTCAAAGGGAATGCCCTTCTCGCAGCAGCTTACTTCAGCATGTATCAGAATGATGAAGTAAATACTTCCGCAGATAAGAGCGACTGGTATATGCCTTATCTATCTACAGATGGCGGGAAAATCAGAATTTGTCCGACTTTCTTTGGATCGCAATACAAATTCTGGGGCAAAGGTGGATATTCAGCAAGCTCATATCCATATATGCGTTCTTCTGAGATGGTGCTTGCAGAAGCCGAAGCAGCTTTCATAGCGGGAGACGAAACGACAGCGAAAAACTGCCTTGTGGAACTGAATCCCCTCCGCATTCCCAACTACACTTGTGATCTTTCCGGAGATAAGCTGCTTGACGAGATACGAGTATCCCGTCGTATAGAGCTTTGGGGAGAGGGACAAAACTGGTCAGACTTCAAGCGTTGGAATCTGCCGATGGTTAGACAAGCATGGATCAATGGAGACCCGACATCAGGAAATGTGCCAACCCCTTATGCACTGAACATTTCTCCTTCAGAACATGATGGATGGCGTTGGGGACTTTCCCGCACGGAATCCGACTACAACCCTGAGGTGAAACCCGAAATGTTTCTTCAATAAACAGTAGAATCATCAACATTCATTAAAAAGTAAAATGCTCATAAAAAAAAAATATCTCCCGGCATCGATGCCGGGAGATATTTTTTTACACAATGCCGGCAAAAGATTGTAGATTCCAAAACGAAGTGCAACGTTATGGAGCCTAAATGATGTAGATTCAAGGGAAAGTGTTAACTTTGCCC
>VSPO01000197.1 GCA_009775375.1 Muribaculaceae bacterium
CCGCCGGGATTTCTTCATGACTCTTGAATACCCGGATACGATAATGACGAATCGCTTCCAACTGTTCGTGATTCGTGGAAGCATGTAGCATGAGCATGGCTTCACTCAAACGGAGTGCGTGGTCCACATGATGTTTGCGCCATGTTCCCATATAGAGCGCACACAACGCGCAGATGCTCCAAACGGCGGCCCCGCCTATGACAACGCACCAGAGCAGTATCAGCGATACTCCTGTAAGTGAAATTCCTTGCGTAAGTTTAATCACGGCAAACATGGTCGTCAGCCATGCAACAAGAAAGGCAAGACCACAGCCCAGAGCGGCAATCAGCAGAAATTTGACAATCGAACCGTTGGGAACAAATTTCATGGGAGAATCTCCCATTGTCCGCCCTTGTTGGGGCCGATGCGGCGCAAGATGCCCTTTTCCTTGAGCAGGGTTGTTCTGTAAAGAATTGTGCGTCGGCTCACGTTCAGAACAGTGGCAAGTTCAGCTGTGGTTATGCGCGGATTGGCGGCGATACGCTCAAGGAGCGCAAAAAGTTCTGGTGCAATTTCCGGTGCAATATCGTGCAGAGTTGCATCAGAAATCCCTTGTTTCTGGTGCAAATTTTGTGTCTCCGGTGCAAGTTCTGGTGCAAGCTCCCCTGTGTTTTCTGCAGGCCGGTGGGCTCTGCGTACAATGGCCTTGAACAGCGAACTCTCCCTATCGTCTTCAAAATCAATATCCGGCCAGGCCGCAAGAGCGCGCAGAATGCCGGAACCGATGCCGTGGTAGGGCAAAAGCCCCTTGGCGGCGTAGGAAATCAGGATGGGATTGCGGATATTGGAATTGCCAGTCTTGATGTTGGCAATGGTCAGATTGTTCGGGAGCGTGCCGGGGCTGACGATTTCCACCCGATCATCAAAGATGAAAATGCGGATGGGCGCGCTGACAAGATAATCCCTGTGCACGAGGGCATTGACCAGCAGTTCCTCAAAGACCCGTTCCGGGATTTCCGGCGTGCCCGGCGCATTGACGCCATTTCCGCCCTGCACCTTGTGCAGGTTGCGCATGACGAAAGCCAGGGCGTCCTTGAAGAGCCTTCCCAACGGGCCTTCAAAATCCTCGGTGTCGTCATAGCGGTCGGCATGAACGGCGATCCCCGGAAAACGGACGCCCTTTGCCACGAACTGCGGAAAAACCAGTTCCGGCTCTTCGGCGAATAGCAGCACTCCAGCCAGATTGAGCTTTCCATCGCCTGCGGCGAGATTCAGATTTTGCAGCAGACGCAGCTGTTCGGCATGTGTCTCCGGAAAAGCGCTGTCATACCGCTTTTTCAGAAAATCCCGGAACAGCAGTTTGTCCAGTTTGTCGATGGCCGCCCTGGTGGGCAGTTCATCGGCATGAAACTGGCTGGAATACTGGAAAAAACGGCGCAATTCCTCTTTGGAATTGATGCGCCGCTTGTCCGCTCCGGCTTTCAGCCAGATGACGCCTTTTCTGTCAAAATAGGGCTTGTCCATCCCGGCCGGAACGGTCAGGGCGATGACCACATTCCCGTTTTCAAGAAGAATATTCTGCGTCTGCACCACAAGCGGACTGCGGACATGCTGACTGGCGGCGTTGCTGATCAACTGGTTCGCCGCATGCACTTCCTGGGATGTCATGCCGGAAATGGTTCCATCATCCTGCACGCCGATAAAGATGACGCCCCCGTCGGCATTGGCAAAGGCGGCCATTTCCGCAGCCAGGGAATCTGCATTGTCGATTCTGGACTTGAATTGGCGTGTGCTGTCCTCGCCAGCGGCGGCCTGTTCTCTGAGCGTCTGAAGTGTGAATGCCCTGCAGGCTCCTTATAATGCTATCCTTTTCCTGCGTCATGTGTACACGAGAATCGGCACAGCCGCAAAACCTACCGTCCGCCGGACAGGATGTCCGCCGCCGCGTTGCTGGCGGCGGCCAGGGTTTCAGGCAGGAATTGGGCATATTTCTTTTTGGTGAAATCCACATTCTTGTGAGTCAGCATTTCCGAGATCATGTCCATGCTGAATTTGCCACTGTTGGCGAGGCTCACGGCGAAATGGTGGCGCAAGCCGTGGAAGGGCCGGAACTTGGGCGGCAGGCCCGCCGCTTTGCGGAAGCGGTCGACCGCTGTGCAATCCTTGCGCATTTCGCCGTTTTTGCCGGGGAAAACGTAGGGGCTGCCCGGAGCGTTTTCATCCCGCCAGTTCATCTGCCCGCGCAGCAACTCTTCCACCAGGGCGCTCATGCCGATGGAAAGCGGTTTTCTGCCCTTGGGAGCGCGCAGACGGATGAGCTTGAGGTCAAATGCCACATCGTCATCGCGCAGTTTGAAAATCTCCCCCCGCCGCATGCC
>VSPO01000198.1 GCA_009775375.1 Muribaculaceae bacterium
TATCTCAACAACGGATATAGACCGATTTAAATTGGACAATAGCCGTTAAGTTTATTTAAGATGCGTCTGCCCTGGGAAAATGTTGTTTGGGGAATTGTTCACGCAGAAAGATTGAGGGAAGAGGGAGGGGTAGGGATGGAATTAATAAAAGTGTGCAAAATGATAGATAAAGTGGAGAAAAATGTAAAAAACGGGAATGCGTGTAAGAAAAACATTAATAAATTTTGAGATTAAAAAAATATTACTTAACTTTGCATTGAAATTTCCGCGAGGACTTGAGTAAGCCCTTGCGGTAGTGAAAAATGGCAAGTCAAAAAGCTTTTTAAGTAATAGTGATATAAATTGTAAGTTAGTGGTTGAGTTAGGCAACTCAGGCTTGTGAAGGTATGACAGTCTACAAAATCACAGAACGGCGGAATGTTGAGAAACAATCCGCCGTTTTTGTGCTTTGTCGGTGTAGGGGGGCTGACATGGGGAGCAGGCCGGAGGCCATGGGCTCCATGCCGGGCTGAGCGCGGACTGGGGGACTGGGGGACGGATAAAGAATAGGGCGGCCCCGGAAGGGGTCGCCCTGTTTCTTGCTCGTGGCTATTTTCACAAACCGTCACAAACCAATTGTTTAACAAATCTAATTTAGTATAATCTTTTGGAGTTACACTTTTAATTTTTAGAAAACCCCGGGGCCGGATGTCGGTCCCGGGGTTTTTATAGTCTTGGGTAATCAGACTTTACTCGTTTGAGCTTTGTCGAGGATTACTTAGATGTTGCCCTTCCTCAGCTTAACAGGAACCTCGCAGATAACCTGTGAGAAGTCACCAAAGTTGGCGATAGCCTTAACGTAGATGGTGATATCCTTTGAAAGTGTGATACTTTCAGCTTTGTAGGTTACTTTGCCTTCGGAGTTAACTGTCAGAGCATTTGCAGGAAGCATGCTTGCAAGCGTCTGCCAATCGGCTGTCTTCTTGTTGAATTCATAAGTTACAGTAACCTCTGAATCGTCAAGCTTGTAGCCGTCCTTGCCAAGTTGAGTAACTTTGAGAGCATTGTTGCTCCATGCAAGTACAGCAGCTGAAGTAGGATCAACGTAGGATACTTTAGAAGCGGCATTCGCGGTCTGAGCAAGTGGTGAGTTACCATTGATTTCCAAAGATCCAGTTGCTTTGCCATCGAACGGGTTGCGGAATACAACTGTCATCGGGAAGGTCTTCGATTCTCCGTTAAAGAGATTGACGGTATAGTTCATCTTGGCGTAGCGTTTCTGCTCCATCAATCTGGAAGTCATGAAGATTTCCTTATTAGCGTAGCTTACGAGCCAATTGTTGCGTGCCTGTGCATCACCTACGACATCGTATACTCCTATGATATTAAATGTCGGAGCACTTGCGACACCTGCATAACCCTTGATCGTATTGTAGTAGCTGAATATGTTCTGGTTGGTGTTGAGTGTCTTAAATGCAGTTGAAATTTCCATATTCATTGTCCACTCAGAACCAACGACTCTGCCTCTGGCAACAACGCAGTCATTGAAGGTAGTTTTCTTACCATCCTTGTTAGCCTCGGATGTCATTGAGCTCACGTAATAAGCCGGGTTGAATTCGTAAGCTACAATATCATCTTTCACGTAGAATACCTGTTTGATGATAATGTCTCTTGCAGATTCTTGCTGAGTTGCAGGAATTGTGATTGTCACAGTGTATTGAGCACCCTTGCCGTCAACGTTCTTGTAAACCGGATTCCAGTTACCATTAGCATCGCGCACCTTGTAATTCTGAGTGTGGATGTAAGGAGTAGCGTAGAGATTGACAGTTGTTGAAGTCTGAGCTGATTCGGTCAATTCCATGTTTCCAAGGATTCCATCAATGTCCCAACGACCACTCCAATCGTAGTATTTCTGTTCGAACAAATCTCTTGAATCGCCATTGTTAAGAAGAACGCTTGCTTTTACAGTGAATTCTCCATGATTCTTACCGTAGAACTGATGGAACTGTTCAGCGCTAAGGCCAGCAGCACCATAAATCTGAGTGTTAACCTCAGCATAGTTCATTTGCTTAACAAGGTAATTCCTATCATTGTTAACAAGGTTTCCATTGCGATCAAATACACCAAGCTGTGAGTATCCGAATGCCTTATCCTCGAAGTTGATTTGGATAGGAGCGTCACTCGGAGTCATATCCTTGTCAACAATCTTGATTTTGAGATACCAAGAGCCAACCATACGTTTTGTTCCAGCATTGTCAGTCGCGTAGGCGTCAACGCGAACAACTGGAGTACGACCCAAGGCTGGAGTGAGACCAGTGGTAAGGTTCTTAGTGTTCAAGCTAAGGATGCCTTTGTTGAGCTGAACGAACCATTGCTGGTTTGTAGCAGCACCGTCAGAGCCAACTGTATAGTTTTCAGGGAGATTGAAATCATAAGTGATTCCCTCGAAACCGAGATCCTCCAATGTCAGATATTTCCATTCATTGTTTACGTAATTGGCATAAACAGCGAGTGCTACATGTTGGTTGAGGTCAAGCCCTGCAGGATCGTTATAGTTCAGATATAGATTTGGCATGTAGCCATTTCCAACGAACTGATGGATGAAGTAGGTTGACTCTCCAGGTACATTGTTGATTTTGTAACCTGAATTGATAACCTTAGTTCTCTCATAGCCAGTGGTCTTCTTGTTGACTGGATCATAAAGATAAACATGTCCTAGTGGTTGAGAAGGCTGAACCAGCACATAATCAGAGGTGAATGACTGCTGACCATTCCACAATTGGAATGCGGCAATGTTGTTGCCGTATTTTGCAGCATTCAATGGGTCATTATATGCTGCTTTTACATTGAGCACACCAGTTTCAGCTACTCCCTTAAGGTCATAACCCTTCACATTGAGGAGACCTGAGAGATCACCTTCTGCTGCACGAGTAGTCACCTTACGGTTGATGAATTTGCCAAGAGAATTCTCAGCAATATATGCATCGTTGGGGCTTACGCGATACTCAAAGTTAACAACATTGCCTTTCTCAAGACCGGTCTGAGTCTTGAACGTCCAGTCGCTGTTGTATTTGTTCTCAGCGATGTAGTTGTTCTCATACAAGAACGGGATGTCCGTTGTGGGATAGCCTCCTACATTAGAGAGTACAGAAGGTACGAAAGCGAGGTCACCGAGCTGAGCTCCGAGTTGGAACGTCTTTGACTCAACCTTGCCGTTAGCGTCTTTCGAAGAGATGGTTACGGTGCTTCCGGTGAAGAGGACGGTTACGCCGTTAGCGGAAGTAACGCCATTGTCTCTCCAGCTGATGCCTGAATCCTTGATCTTCTTGCCATCCTGATAGATGTCGAAGTTACCTGTCTCGGCATTGGGAACGTAGTATTCGCCATTCTTGCCATCCTTACCCGGTTCGCCTTGCTCGCCTTTGTCACCCTGAGGACCCTGAGGACCAGCGGGGCCGGCAGGACCCTGAGGACCAGCAGGACCGGCAGGACCCTGGGGACCGGCAGGACCGGCAGGACCTTGCTCGCCCTGGTCACCCTTGTCGCCTTTGGGACCCTGAGGACCTACGGCACCATCAACGCCGATAGCCTTGTAGTCGGTCTTGACACCATCCTTGTACCACATGCCGTCTTCACCAATCGTCCATGCTGTGCCAGGTGCGCCGTCTTTGCCGTTAGTGATTTCATAGGTCTGATTGTCACTCATGGTGAACTTCACGCCATTGGCAGTGGATTCCACCTTGGTGATGATCTGGCCAGCCTTGACCATCTCTTCGAGTTTGTCAACGCTAACCTTGATTGCATCGATCTGGCCCTGGAGGTTGTCGATGTCGTCGTCGTAGTCCTTGCAGGACGTGAACGTAGCGGGCATCATCGAGCACACCAGAGAAAGAAGTGCAAATTTTGTTAACCCTTTGTTCATACTTAAATTAATTTAAAAAATTATGAATTGTGATTGAAGTTTTTGATTTCTTCAAAGTGAATCATTTTTGTTGTTTTGTTGTCGTTTTTCCTTATAAATATGATTTATTTGGATGGTGTAACTTCTGCGATTTTGGAATCACAGCGCAAAGTTAGGCAGAAATAACCGATTAAGGTTTAAAATGTTGTTGCGTGATTGACACAGTAGTGTCGCATCTTTTGCACAGCGGTTAAAGGGGCTCAAGCCGAAAACCCGGTGCATGAATTTTGAGAAAAGTGTTAAATTTGTGGCATGAAAACCGCAGATGCAAT
>VSPO01000199.1 GCA_009775375.1 Muribaculaceae bacterium
ATTTCCTTCTTTATTCCGTCAACAATGTTGAATTTTTGATCCTGTTCCTGAAGAAACTTTTCCAGGAATTTTTCAGTGTCTATATCTTAATCCTTCTCAAGTATCTTTATTAACGAATTTATTTTCTTGAACTGAAAATCTGAGGAGTCCCTATATTCAGTCTTGCGTGAATCCCACCCACCAGCGTTCTTTTCCGGAATATATGTGACATGCTGTATCTTGATTATATCCTGTTCATCAAATCTCTCGAGCCGCGTCTCCTCTCCCATGTCATATATCTCCCCAACTTCAAGGGCCGCTAACCTTCCGAGAGGAGCCCTGTAGCTGATCATGTTTTTGACTTCGGATGGCGGAGCCGCACGACATATGTAATAAACCTTTATTTCCTTCTTGTCTGGGAAATTAATAACAACGCGACCGATAGCCGGTTCATTTTTCAGTTTAAGATAATCTTGTCTGACAGCATTGCTAATTCTTGCGAGATTCCTAAATGCATCATGGTCGGGGGAGGCCATGATGCCAGGACTGTATGGAGAATTCTGCGGCAACTTTGATTCCACAACGCCGGATATTTCCGTAAATTTGTCAATTGATTCCTGAGCGAGATGAGTCAATTTATCTTTATCAAGATATTTGACAAGATAGGGTTCAAGCATATGTTTCTCCGGTCAGGGATTTGGACAGAGCTACTATCGGCTTGTCCCCATGATCCGGCCCAAACAGTTTTTCGCAGAAAGCGTAGAAGTTGTCGCAGTCCACACAGGCCGAAGCCAAGAAAATCCTTTTCTTGCGTTGGACAAACCTTTTCACGGTAAACTCGCCCTCCAGGGCGGCGATGACAATGCGTTTGCGTTCGGCTGGAACGGAGCAATCAACCACAAGAAGATCGCTGTCCATGATTCCCGCGTTGATCATGGACTCGCCGTGCGCCCGCGCAAAAAAGGTTGCGGCCTCGTTCTTGATAAGATGCTTGTGTAGATTGAGCCTCTGTCCAACAAAGTCATCATCTGGTGAGAGAAAACCAGCTTCAGCCGGACACAGATACAGTGGAAGATCATGCGCTGAATCGGTCGGCGTACCTACAATGCCGATAATCTCGGCAAAAGTGTTTGTTGCTTGAATATGTGCTTTCATATATGAAAAACCAAGCGCCTTGACGCTACATGAGCATCTATTGATCAAACCCGCATCCTGTATTCCCCTTTGAATGAGGGATTTTCAATTTTTTTCCATAAGTTAATATAACGGGCATTTCTCTGCAAGTCCCTGTCGCCCGCAAATCCGAAGGCATAATTCATGGTGCGCTCGGCGTATGCTGGCCAGTTGCGCCGCTTTTCCGTGCCAGTCCTGATTTGCGGTGCGCAATCGCGGATTGCGGCAAGCACAGCTTCGGGCGAATGACCGTTGGCCCGCATCCGCAGGGCAATCATGGAGTCAACGCGGGAAAAATCCTCTATGGTCAGATGGGAGCGGATATTATCGTAGTGGGCAAAATATGCCTGTTGCGGATCACCCGGATTGAAAACGGCATAAGCTGGTCTGGCCTTTTTTCTTTCGGCAGCCTGTTTCGCCATTGTTTGCTCAATTTTCCTTGCTTCCACTATGGCTTTTCTGCATACCTGCTGGATGGCATGACGGAGAAACACAAGCGGATATGAGCCATTCTGTCCTCGATGCTTTGGTTTGCGGTTTTCAAAGCCTGGTGCGCGATGGGGATGGATTGCTCCGGACAATTTCGGGTCGCCGTATTCCTTGTTGAGCATGGCCGTAAGCTGATTGGCGATTGGCCGATCAAACTCGCCGCCAAATTTGGGAATGGTCAAAATGCACTGGAAATTGCGGGGAGAGCTTTCAATGATGGCCGCTGGCTTGTAGCCGTCCTTTTGCAGCCTGACCACATTTTCGGGGCTTACATCGTCAATCAGGATATGGTGCTTGTCCTCGGACAACGGTGTATAGTAAATATTTTCGCCGCGATGCTGGATCTTCAAAAGTTCGGGGATTTTCTGGACAAGCTCATCAGGAGTAAAGCCCATGCTTTGGCCGTCCTTTTTGTCAAGGATGAATACCTTGCGGGTTCCGTCCTCTTCCATTTTGATGACTGTAACCCGATAGCGGTCTGCATTGACCGCCTTTGCGTATTCCAGAAATGCCAGTTCTTGCGGACTTTGAGCGGAGGGCTGCGGCTGGCTGGCAGGGGGCGGGCTGTGTCTTTCCTCATCTTCTTTTTTGGCTTTTGGCCTGGGCAATAAAACTTTTCCCCTGCGTAACAGCCAGTCCCTGAAGCGCGGTCTTGCGAATGATGGCGTCCTTCTCCGAATCATTTCCCGCAATTTCAGTCTTTCTTCCCTGTGCTGGAGCTTCAGGCAATAACTGCCAATATGAAAAATGGCCTGTCCGTATCTGGCCGCAATGGGCGGCAATTTTTCCTTTCGCTCGTTGTGTTGCCTTTCCAGAAGTTCAGCCTTCTCCTTTTCATTTTTTTCGGTAATTTCTTCCTTGCGCCTGTCCAGTTCCTCCGAAGCGGCATGAAAAATCCGCCAATCCTGGGC